>DATCHD010000057.1:0-5356 GCA_036508555.1 Prolixibacteraceae bacterium | reverse complement strand
GGAGGCGATACGAATTGGGAAACTGCTTCAGGAATACAAATACGAGATTTTTGAAGAACCGGTTCCGTTCGACTGGTACGAAGAAACCAAACAGGTGGCAGATGCACTTAATATTCCGATTTCTGGCGGCGAGCAGGAAGCCAGTATGCACAACTTCAGATGGCTGATCGCCCATGATGCCCTTCAGATCGTTCAGCCTGATGTCTATTATTTTGGCGGAATGATCCGTTCCACAAGGGTTGCGCGCATGGCAGCAACCTTGGGAAAAACATGTACCCCACATATCTCCGGTGGGATGGGTTACCTTTACATGATGCATTTTGTCTCTACCCTGCCAAATGCCGGAGCGTTTCACGAATTCAAGGGAGACAACAAGAAACTGCCACTGGAGTGCAAAACGTCAACGCTTTTGATTGAAAATGGAGTCATCAAAGTCCCGACTGGTCCGGGTTCGGGAGTAGTTGTTGACCCGGAATATCTGAAGAAATATACTGTCGTTAAACAATAAAATATACACTGTCCGATGGAACGAAGAAATTTTGTTAAAAATGGCGTGCTGGCCGGAATGTCGCTGGCTTCTTTTTCCCTTGTAACCTGCCAACCGAAACCTAAGGGAAAGACTGAGAAGAAATCCTCTGCAGACGAGGTAAATCTTGATGAATTGACCATCCTGCAACTGCAGGAAAAAGTAAAAGGTGGTCAGATGACTTACGTAGCATTGACACAGGTTTATCTAAAACGGATTCAGGAAATCGACAAATCCGGTCCGTTCCTTAACTCGGTGATAGAAATTAATCCTGACGCACTGGCGATAGCGGAGAAAATGGATCAGGAGCGCAAAGAGGGAAAGATGCGTGGACCGCTGCACGGCATTCCTATATTAATCAAAGACAATATCAACAGTGGCGACAAGATGCAAACTACAGCAGGATCGCTGGCACTTTTGGGTAACATCGCCAAGGAAGACGCCTTTATGCTGAAAAAACTCAGGGACTCCGGTGTCGTTCTGCTAGGCAAAACCAATCTCAGCGAATGGGCCAATTTCCGGTCTACCCGCTCAACCAGTGGCTGGAGCAGCCGGGGCGGACAGACAAGAAATCCTTATATTCTGGATCGTTCCCCGTGCGGATCGAGTTCAGGTTCCGGAGCGGCCGTTTCGGCGAATCTTTGTGCCGTGGCTATTGGCACCGAAACCGATGGGTCAATTGCCTGTCCGGCCTCCATGAATGGCGTGGTCGGCATCAAACCAACCATCGGACTGGTAAGCCGTTCTGGCATTATTCCCATATCCAAATCGCAGGATACGGCGGGTCCGTTGGCCCGGACAGTCTCCGATGCCGCGCTACTGCTGAATTTCATGGCTGCAGCAGATCCGGCGGATGAATCCTCCGTCAGGAACAAGGGCGTCCAACAGGATTATACCCGGGCACTTGATCTCAATGCATTGAAAGGAAAGAGAATAGGCGTGGAAAAGAGCTTTCTGAAACACCATGAGGGAATTGACAAGATCCTGAAACAGGCTCTGCTGCAAATGGAACAGGCCGGCGCGACGATCGTGGAAGTCGAATTCATGAAAAAGACAGGGGAATTCGGAAAGGCAGAATTAGAAATCATGGAATTCGAATTCAAGGACGGACTCAACAAATACCTAGCCTCAGCCAATGGCAAGGTGAAATCCCTTAAGGAATTGATTGAATTTGACAAACAAAACGAGTCTTCACTGATGCCGTTTTTCAAGCAGGAAATTCTTGAAAAATCAGAATTAAAGGGTGGCCTGGAAAGTAAGGAATACACTGCAGCTCTTGAAAAACTAAGAGGTTTGAGGGTTTATATCGATCAATTGTTCGCTTCTAAAGATCTGGATGCGCTGTGCGGTCCGGCGACCGGTACGCCCTGGTGCAACGACCTCGTAAACGGAGATTTCTGGACAGGCTACGGCGCTTACACTCCCGCTGCAATTACCGGATATCCTTCCATCACGGTACCCATGGGATTCGTTCATGACCTGCCTCTGGGACTTTCTTTTATCGGACAGGCCTTTCAGGAATCAGCCATCATATCAATAGGTTATGCTTATGAGCAGGCCTCAAAAAACAGGAAACCTCCAAAATTTCTCAGTACCCTGAAAATTTAAAATTCTATTTTTTGGAATATTATTTTGTAATCCGAAATATGTATTTAACTTTGACGAATAATACAAAGAACCTATGAGGGTAATTACGCACCGGACACTGGTGAAATTTTACTCAGGAAGACCAGATGCAAAGACGGCCATCGAAAATTGGTACACCAAAACCAGTTGTGCTGATTGGCAATTTTTTGCTGACATAAAGAAAGATCTCAACAGTGTCGACAATGTGGGAAACCAGCACTATGTGTTTAATTTAAAGGGAAATGAATACCGTTTGGTAGTGGTGATAAAGTTTCAGATTAAGATGGTTTACATCCGATTCATCGGTACTCATAATGAGTACAATACAATTGATTGCACAAAAATTTAGGCCATGACAAAAATTGAAAATGAAAGGCAGTATAAAGCCTCATCAGAAAGAATCGAAGAACTTTTGCCATTGGTAAAAGAAGACACTCCTTTATACGACAAGAACCTGGTAGAACTGGAATTACTATCGAATCTTGTTGCCGATTATGATGAAGCCCATTTCCCGATAAAAACGCCTACATTATCTGAAGTCTTGAAGCTGAAAATGTATGAAAGAGAGCTGACACAAGCGAAGTTATCGGAAATCATCGGCGTGAGTCCATCCCGCGTAAGTGAATACCTGAATGGAAAAAGTGAACCGACGTTGAAGGTTGCCCGTGAGATCTGTGTCAAACTGGATGTTAGTCCCAAAATCATACTTGGGATGTGATCTTAAACCTTTCCGCGAAATCCTGTGCAAAAAATTCCAGGCACTATTGAAATTTATTGTAGATTTGCACCTCAATAAAAAATGACTCCGTAGCTCAGTTGGTAGAGCAATTGACTCTTAATCAATGGGTCGTGGGTTCGAGCCCCACCGGGGTCACAGATTGAAAGCACAGATAATCAGAGGAATACAGAAGGTTTAAACCAGATGTATTCCTCTTTTTTTTACGCAATATTGCTAAATCTTGCTAATATTTGCGTATGTTTGATACCAATTCTGTGTAAATTCTGTGCAGAATCAATCTGAATAAAATGGCAAAAGTTAGTCTTGTAATTATTCCCAGTCGCCCAAACCGTCATGGAGAATGTGTTGTTATGTTACAAATCTCCGCACTCCTGAAAACAATTCGTGTTCCAACTGATGTGACTGTGCTAAAAGAGAATTGGTTAAAGACGGGTCAAGTCCTTGGAGGTAAGACTGGTGATAAACTTGCAGCATCTAAAAATATCCGACTTACACAAATTAAAAATGGTTGCGATCTGAAGATCATCAATAACCAAGACAAGGTGGATCTTTTGGAGGTAGATCAACTTAAAAATTTCCTACTTTCAGAAAAAGAAGTTATTGAAACAGATTTTTTCATTTACGGTGAAAAGAGGATTAAGGAACTTAAATCCTTGAAAAATGATATGTCTGCTAATCTGCTCAATTTTACAATGGAGAAAGTCCATGAGTTTTGGGGCAAAGGAAAGCTTGATTTTAATGAAATTACCGTTAGATTTTTGGAGCAATTTGAGTCATACTGCCTGAAAACCCCAAGAAAAACTCAAAAAAAATATAAGCCAAATGAACCGAAAGAGGTCCAAAAACCCATGCAAGTAAATGGTATCGCTGTTTATATGAGATATGTACGCAGTGTTATGAATGGAGCCATCAGCGACAATTTGACGATAAATTACCCATTTAGAAAATTCAAAATCAAAACAGAGGTAACCCGCAACAGAAACCTTCCTATCAAGTCAATAAGAGCGATCAGGGATTTTACTTCCACCGATAAAAGACAAGAGATTGCGAGAGATGTATTTATGCTCCAATTTTTTCTGCTAGGCATTAACATAAAGGATCTTTTCTTCCTTACATCGAAAAATGTAATAGATGGAAGGATTCAATATTTTCGTGCAAAAACAGGAAGGTTTTACAATATTAAGATCGAAAAAGAGGCACAAGCCATCTTGGATCGATACAAAGGGGGAAAGTACCTGTTGTGGTTTGCAGACTTGTGTCTAACAGAGCGGGAGTCAGATAAAATAAAACATTCCAGGGCAAGTGAATTCCAATATAAAGACGAGACTGCTTTTGGCAAAATGGTCAATAAAAATCTTTCGCTGATCCAAAGTGAACTTAAAATAAACCAGCAGGTTAAAATAACAACCTATTACTGTCGCCACTCGGTTGCCAGTATAATGAGGGAGCTGAGCATATCAATCGATGATATCTCACTATGTCTGGGTCACTCTTCCCCAGATAAGCATGTAACAAGAATTTATATCAACGAAGACTTTATCCGGGCTGACAAGGCAAACCGAAAGCTGCTAGACTATTTAAAAAAGGATCCTAAAGTTGATGAAACCACCGAAAAGTCCAAAAAGAAGAAAAAAACATCCCCTGTCGTTGCATGACAGAGGATGTAAAAACACACAGAATCAATGAACAACTTCTTAAGTAAACTTTCCACCACCCATCTTGAAATTTGGCACTAACCAGTTGATAAAATTGTCAAGCAGTCCGAAGATCTTGTTATCGGACTCTGTGGGGGTAAGATTTACAATAACCTTTAAAAATGCAAGAAGGGCTAAGGTGAGCTCGGCAACGTTATTTTTCACAAAACCAACGATCCCAACCGGAGCAGGTGCTGGATCAGCAGCAGTCTCATCCACTGCACGAATAATCGTTGCCTGAATCCCTGTATCAGAGGCTTGTAGAAACTGGTTTTGAGATTTTGGCGGGGTATCCGTTTCAAAGGATGCACATCCAAGGGCAAAAATCCCGACCAGGGCGATCAACATCAAAATGTTTTTCATGGTAATTTGTATTTGGTAAATATTAATCTGAATCAAATTTTGCATATTTCATCAACGCTGGAAAGGACAGATTAAGGAGGATCAGTATGCTTTAGCCTTGCCTCTCTCCTCTCCTTTCGCGCCAATCTTCGAAATTCCCTACCAGGGAATATTCTATCAAGAAGAGATTTTTTCTCTGCCAGACCGCTGTCCGGATCAAAACTACTTCTGACAAGCGATGTTGATTGCGTATTTCCTGCCCCACGGCTTTTGATTTTACCAATGCGTTGATTGTCATTAATCACCTGGTCCGGTGCTTTGATCTTTATATAGAGAACCAGTCCTGCAATGATGCCGCTGAGGAACATTGCGAAATAACTCCAATAGTTTGTCATGCTGTAAAGAGTGTAAATGGTTGATCCTTTTCCG
>DATCHD010000056.1:0-13256 GCA_036508555.1 Prolixibacteraceae bacterium | reverse complement strand
AGACGTATTTATATTACCTGAATTATCGGTAATGGTCCAGGTAACCGTTTTTGTTCCAACAGGGTAATTACCGCTTGCATTATTCGTATTGTTAAAGCTGTTAACTACTGAAACAATCGAATTACAGGGATCATTGATAACCGGGCTGGCCACTGTTACCGGCGCAGTACATATCCCGGCTTCTGCTACTGCAGGAGCCGGATTAGCCGGACAAGTTATGACCGTAGGCGGTATATCCGAACGTTTGATCCAAACCTCAAAACTACAAGAAGTAGCTAATCCGGTATCATCGGTGACCGTGTAAGTAACTTTAGTTTTACCCACATTAAAAGCCTGGGAGGGTAGAATTAAACCTGACCCGCTTCCGGAAGTAGCGCCTGTAAGCTCCCAGTTCAATAAGGGGATGGAACAGTTATCGCTGTATGTTAAGCTTCCGATTATCACATTTGTTTTCGAACACTGGTCTGCTGCAATATTTTCGGTAACATTGCCAGGGCAGGCAATGGTTGGAGGCAGATTATCATTCAAGGTATAAGTTGCGGCCAAAGTTTGGATAGAGTTGCCACAATCGTCGGTCGCCGTAAACTTAACAGAGATTGTTCTGGTATGGGCTATAGCATTAATAATCCAGCTTTGCGTTCCACGGTTATCAGTCCAGGTAAGGTTCGCGGCACAAACATCAGTGGCTGTGGCGCCACCATGATTCGCCAGCCATGCCAGATATCCTGCATCCAGATTCGGATCAACTGAGACGCAGTCAGAAGAACCATTTCGGGGTTGTGTGGTAATGACTGGAGGTTGGGTGTCGGTTACTTTTATGGTTGAGGTTGTGGTGGATTCATTGCCACATTGATCGGCAGCTGAAAAAGTTACGTTCAAACTATCATTACAAGCCATGGTAATACCTGCAAAGTTGTTGGACGGAACGAAATTGAAGACTGTACCATCCGGTTTTGTGTAAGATGCAGATGCCGTAGCCAGCCAATTTGTAATTTGCTGCGATGCAGCCGGATCCCCGCATTGTACGAAAAGCGGCTGTGTCGGGGCAAGAACTGTAGGGCCAATATTGTCAATGGTCACATCGAAAGGAAATATTGCAGAGTTGCAAGTTATTCCACTTGAAATATCGGTTACTTTCAAAGAGTAGGGGCCCGCAACTGAAGGTTTATAACTCGCCGAACCGGAGTATATAATAGTTCCTGTAGCATCATGTCCATTGTACCAATCGTAGGTATAGTTTGCTACAGGAGAAACATTCGCTGTAAGCGTAGGCATATTCCCGAGGCAAACCATTGCGGGGTTCGTATTCCAGGTCAATCCAATCTTTTGCATGACGTTTACAGTTGCCACAGCGCTGTCTCTACCAAGCGCACACAATATTGTACCTATTTTTCCGCTCACTTCATATTGTATAACCGGCGGTGAATTGATATCCGCAGTAAAAGTCGGATTGGCAACCGAAATATTGGACAGGTAGGAATTGTACTGCCCTATGACTCCCGGGGAGATGCTTTTCCACGTCGGGTTGTCCGTGAAACCGGATGCTAACAATTGGCCGTTACATTCTACCCTGGTTGTGATATTTCCCGATCCGATTATGCCGGGAACTGAGCGAAAAGTAAAATCGTTTTTGTCATCACCGGGTTTACAATAAGTGAACAAATGGAATGATCCGCCGGGCAAACAGACAAGGTTTCCGCTGATAGCTACACTGTTACAATCAATCCGCCAATCCTGGGGGGAAGGAGTTGCCCCGCCAACAAGTATTTCAACCCCTATTGCGTCTATATCTAATTGGACGTTAAATGAGATACAATTTGACTCAATACAACAAGCGCCGTTTCTTTGTTGCTGGGTTATAGTAACCGACCCGGTGGGTTTTCCCAACAAATCAATTGAGTGGAAATTTGTGCCTGCATCACACTTGGAACAACCACACTCCTCTGAAACTGATATGGTTTGAGGAACATCCGTATAATTTCCGCAAGGATCTGAAATTCTATAAACACGGGTAACACTGGTAGGGCAATAACCGGGTTTACCATCCAATCCGTTGGAAATTTCGTTGAAGAGTGTAAGTATTAGTGCACCGCAATTATCAGTTGCTGTTCCGCCACCGGCAATAAATGCCGTCAAATCAGCATAAGGTGCGGGTATATCAGCCGGACAACTAACGGGTTTATTGGGTATTGATGCCACCGGTTTGGTGTTATCCGTTACAGTAATCCTTTGGTCCCCGGAAACTGTGTTCCCACTACAATCTTTTGCTGTCCAGGTTCTTGTGATTACACTGTTCCCACCACAACTACCGAATACCTGTGAATCAACGGAAGAGATAGTTGTCGGGCTGCAGTTATCGGTGGCCGTAGCAGTTCCTGTTACATCAGGTAATATACTCTGTTCACAGCTTAACGCGATATCCGGTGGCAATGTTAGATTTGGTTGAATATTATCATTTACAGTAATCAACTGTGTTTTCTCGTCATAATTTCCTGCAGAATCAGTTACTCTCCATGTCCGGGTGATGGTATAGGGTAAATTACAATTTCCTCCTACCGGGACGGGGGCTCCATCCACATGCGTAATTACCAGGTTGGCTGCAGGAGTGAAGTTATCGGAGAGTATGACAACATCCCCTGTAATTGCCGGCGAAATATTTACGTTACAAGACAGATCCTTGAAAACAGTTATAGCACCGGGGGCAGTAAAAATTGGTTTCGTGATATCATCAAAATTCAGACTGAAGGTTTGTGCTACCGAAGGGCTACCGGCTGCATTCTTTACGGTAATTATAAATTGATAGGTTCCTTTGGGAACTCCGGCAGGAAGAGGAATTGTTAATGGGCTTGCCCCCAGGAGCGTATCAACAACCGATATAAAACCCGTCATTGCTGGTGTGCCGGCAGAGATACTGTATGAAACCGGAGAGCCGCTTGCCGCCGAACAATCTAATGAAAAGCTGGGTGCACCCGGACAAAATGCAGCGACTGAACCTAAGATTATGGATGGATTGTCAGATGTAATAGTTCCGTTGCTTTGTCCGTTGCAGGTTACATTATTGGTTGTCAGGGTCAGCGCCAGGGCATTTCCGCCAAATGATTGTCCGGCTGTAGCTGCAAGGATTAGGATTGGGGATAGGATAGTAAAAAATCTCACAAGCAGGGATGACAACTTTTCAAATGAGTTGAAAAAGGAGCGATCCGCCCAATGAGCAGACATAAATTGAGAGAAAATCACTCTTAATGATCTTCTACAAGGTATCAAAAGCATAAGTGGAATATTTAAAGGAAATATCCAAGTACACTGTTTATACGAGAAAACCCCAAATTGTAACCTTTAAAAAAATTACATTTTCGGCAAATCTCTTTTAATCTGCTAATCATTAGCCATTTAAAATATATTTTCGGATTCTATTTAAAATTATTAAAAAGAAAATGGGAGTGTTATAATTCTTTTATACGCTTGAGAATTAAAGAGATAATCCCTATTTTTTTACCTGGTAGAGATCTTCAATTTTCACGACCTCTACGGCAGTAGAATCCTTCAATGTTTTGGAGATTAGTCCATAAGGGGCAATGACAACCTCGTCGCCTGTTTTCAGACCCTGCAATATTTCAATTCTGGTGTTGTCCTGAATTCCGGTTTTCACTTTTGTTTTCCAGGCAAGTTTATTCCTTACCAGGAAGACAACTTCATTTTGGATGGCCTCTTTAGGCGCAACATCTTTTACGCTGGTATTGGTTACCCCGTCCTTCTCCATCTGATCGTTAGCCTTTTTTACGGAACCATCATCAGCCCTTGTTGTCACTGCCTGTATTGGCACAGAGATGATGCCTTTTCTTGTATCTGTCTGAATCTCAACGGTTGCAGACATACCAGGCAAAAAGGGATATTTCAGAGAATCCTTCTCGATAAGATCCTGGTAAGATTTTGCCAGCAACAGTATTTTCACGTTGAAGTTTGTAACCTGATCGACAGTGGTGCCGGTAACATTTGCTGAACTGGCAATTTCCGTTACTATGCCTTTGAATTTGCGCTTCAGATAGGCATCAATTTCGATTATGGCAGTATCATTTTTCTGGACTTTGACGATATCATTTTCGTTGACTTCTACCTTGACCTCCATGGTTGCCAAGTCTGCTATGGTCATCAGCTCAGTGCCGGCGAACTGGTTGGTTCCGACAACTTTTTCACCCTTCTCCACATTAAGTTTTGAAACTGTTCCGTCGATGGGAGAGAATATTCTTGTCTTGGTCAGATTTTCGGCGGACTCTTTCACGCTTGATTCAGCGCTCTTTACCGAATAACGGGCAGCCTGAACCTCCGAAAGTGCAACTTTCCAGGCAGCTTCGACGGTCTCGAATTCTGATTTTGGGATTGTTTTCTTGTCAAGGAGCTGTTTTGCACGCTGGTAGTTTAGCTCTTTCTCTATTAACTGAGCATCAGCCTGAGTTAACCTCGCCTTCTGGGTATTTAGGGATGCTTCGATTCTGCTCAGACTTGATTGGTAAATATCAGGTTTTATTACAACCAGCAGATCGCCCTTCTTTACTTTATTTCCCTCTTTAACAGCAAGTTCAATAATCTCGCCAGGCACTTCCGGACTGATTTTCACCTCAATTTGAGGTTTTAACTTCCCATTGGCGGTTATAATTTCAGTGATATCCCTAATCTCAACTTTTTCGGTGGCTACCTTCGATGTAAGATCTTTTCCGAACCATCCCATTTTTTTCCCTATCAGCAAGGCAGCGATCAGCACAACAACGGCGCCAATTATCCAGGGTAAACTATTTTTTTTCTTCATCAGGTGTTGATTATCAGTAATTTTTCAAATAACTCCCTTTTAAACATGAGGAAAGTATTAAAAGCGATCATAAAAATAGCATAATTTTGCGTGACGATCATTTATTATTAAAAAACATTCAGTTATGTATGGAAAGTTAAAGGAATACCTTCAAAATGAGCTTCAGTCCATCCGGGAAGCAGGGCTCTATAAAAATGAACGATTGATAGTCTCTCCGCAGGATGCTGTTATTCGTCTGGCTACGGGTCAGGAAGTATTAAATTTTTGTGCCAACAATTACCTGGGCCTTTCCAATCATCCTGCTTTGATTCAGGCTGCTGCGGAAGCGCTGAAATCGCATGGTTATGGGATGTCTTCTGTTCGTTTCATCTGCGGCACTACTGATTTACACAAAACACTGGAACGAAAAATTGCAGAATTTTTCGGAACAGAGGATACTATTCTTTATGCAGCTTGTTTCGATGCCAATGGTGGTATTTTTGAGCCTCTTTTTTCTGAGGAAGACGCCATCATATCCGATTCCCTGAACCACGCGTCCATTATTGACGGCGTCCGTTTGTGCAAAGCCAAAAGATTCAGGTACATCAATGCTGATATGCAAGATCTGGAAGAACAGTTAAAACTGGCAAAAGATTGCAGATTCAGGATTATCGTAACTGACGGCGTTTTTTCTATGGACGGGAATGTGGCATCGATGGATAAGATTAATAAACTCGCCAAAAAATATGATGCGTTAATAATGGTTGATGAGTGTCATTCGGCTGGCGTTGTGGGAAATACCGGTCGTGGTGTGACGGAATTGTTTAATATCAGGGGTCAGGTCGATATCATCACCGGAACTTTGGGAAAAGCCTTTGGAGGAGCCCTCGGTGGATTTACAACAGGACGCAAAGAAATTATCGAACTGCTCAGACAACGATCCAGACCCTATCTGTTCTCTAATTCATTACCGCCTGCAGTCGTTAATGCAGGGATTAAAATGTTTGAGATGATGGCTGAAACTTCAGCGTTACAGGAGAAACTACATCGCAATACGGATTTTTTTATGTCAAAAATGGTCGAGGCTGGATTCGATATCAAGCCCAGCAAATCAGCCATTTGTGCAGTTATGCTTTACGATGCGAAATTATCGCAGGATTTCGCTTCACAACTGCTGGCAGAAGGAATCTATGTAATCGGATTTTACTATCCGGTCGTTCCGCAGGGTCAGGCTCGAATAAGGGTTCAATTATCCGCTGCCCATGAGCAGGCACATCTGGAAAGGGCTGTCGCGGCTTTTGTCAAGGTAGGCAAATCCCTTGGTGTTATCCAATAAAATAGCTGTTTTCTCCCCTCCTTTTTTGTATACAAATAAAATTAATTTTACCGTCTGAATTTCAAAGAAGGATTTCAATATCAAATATTCAAAATGAAAAAAAGTTTAGCAGTCTTATTTGCTTTTATTCTTTTCCTTTCCATGCAGTCTAAAGCGGATGAAGGAATGTGGTTACCTTCATTGGTTGGCAAACTGAATATTGACCAGATGCATGCAATGGGTTTAAAATTAAGTGCAGAACAGATTTACAGTATTAATAATTCCAGCCTGAAAGATGCTGTGGTTGCGATGGACCGGGGATCTTGTACTGCCGAAGTTGTGTCTCCGGATGGTCTTTTACTTACCAATCATCATTGTGGATTTGGAGAGATTCAGAAGCACAGCTCTGTGGAACATGATTATCTGAAGGATGGTTTCTGGGCGAAGACAAAGGATCAGGAGCTGTCGAATCCTGGTAAGAGTGTCACTTTCCTGATCAGAATGGAAGATGTCACAGATCAGGTAATGAAGGGTATTGCAGAAAATGAGCCTGCCGCTTCCCGTCAGGAAAAAATGATGAAAGCGATGTCCGCGATTGAGAAAGATGCCAAGGGTGATACAAAATATGAAACAAGAGTCAGGTCTTTATTTGAGGCAAATACTTATTACCTTTTCGTAACCGAAACGTTCAGGGATATCCGGCTGGTTGGAACACCACCGCAATCGATTGGAAAATTCGGCGGGGAGGAGGACAACTGGATGTGGCCCCGTCATACCGGCGACTTCTCCATGTTCAGGATTTACTGCTCACCCGATGGTAAACCTGCGGATTACGCCAAAGAAAATGTGCCTTATCATCCCAAACATCACTTGCCTGTCTCTTTGAAGGGTGTTGAGATGAACGATTATGCCATGGTACTGGGCTATCCAGGTAGGACTAACCGTTATCTTACCTCCTTCGGGCTGAAGTATACCATGGAAGTAACCAATAAAATAAGGGTACAAGCACGGGCCGCCAAGTTGGATATTATCAAAGATTACATGGCAAAAGGTGAAAAAAACCGAATTCAGTATGCTTCCAAATTTGCAGGCAGTTCCAATTACTATAAATATTCTATTGGTGAGAACCAAGGACTTACTGCTCTAAATGTCATGGATAAAAAGTTAGCCATTGAAAAGGATTTTGAGAATTGGGTAAGCAAAGATCCTACCAGGAAAGCTAAGTACGGAGATGCGCTCAAGAGTATTGCCAAATCGTATGAGTCTGTCAATGAAAAAATTGCATCAGAATATATCCGTGAGGCTTTGCTGGGCGGCTCCGAGATCTTCCGATTTTCCGCTGGCGCAAGTTCGCTTGCTGATGTGCTGAAAGGCAATGACAAAGAAAAAATCAAGAGCGAAGCTGAAAGATTTAAGGCATCTCTGGACGAATTTTATAAGGACTTCGATGCTGAAACAGATCAGAAAATTGCAGCAGTACTGACGAAAATGTATGCAGACAATGTAATTGCCAAATACCATCCCACCTACTTTGCAGAGGTCAATAAGAAGTACAAAGGAGATTTTACGGCTTATACTGAGCATGTTTTCAAGAAGAGCATATTCCCGGATCAGAAAAAACTGGAAGCCTTCCTGAACAATCCTTCTAAAAAAGTATTGGACAGGGATCCGGTTTATCAGGCGATGTTATCTATTATGCAAGCCATAAGGGTGATTGGGGAAGATGTCCGTACCTCGACTGCAGATCTTGAAAATGGTAAAAAATTGTTTGTTGCCGGCCTCAACGAAATGAACAAAGACAAAAATGTTTATCCGGATGCTAACTCAACGATGCGGCTTACCTATGGCAAAGTTGGGGATTACAACCCGAGAGACGGAGTTCACTACAGCTATTTCACCACCCTGAAAGGCTATGCTGAAAAGGGAATAGCCGGAGATGCAGATTTTGACTTCCCACAGAAACTGCTCGACATGTATCATAACAAAGATTATGGCAGATATGCAGATAAAGACGGAACGCTGCATACCTGTTTCACGACCAATAATGACATTACCGGAGGGAACTCCGGTAGCCCGGTCATGAATGCCAACGGCGAACTGATTGGTATCGCTTTCGACGGCAACTGGGAAGCAATGAGCGGAAACATTGCTTACGAAGCTGATCTTCAGAAATGTATCAACGTGGATATTCGTTTCGTTTTGTGGATAATTGATACTTATGCCGGAGCAAAGAACCTGGTGGATGAAATGACTATTATCCGTTAAGACAGAGATATGCAAAAGGAGCCATCACCAAAAATCACCATGTACACGGATGGCTCCTCTTTAGGTAATCCCGGACCCGGTGGATATGGTACCCTGCTGTTGTTTGGAAAATACCGGAAAGAACTGTCGGCAGGATATCGTCTGACTACCAACAACCGGATGGAACTGATGGCTGTTATTGCGGGACTGGAAGCTTTGAAACACAAAGATTCTGATGTAACTATCTATACTGATTCAAGGTATATTATCTATGCCGTCGAAAAAGGATGGCTGACAAATTGGATCAGGATCCGATTTAAGAACAAGAAAAATAGCGATCTTTGGATGAGATTTTATGAACTCTATCAGCTTCACAGGGTAAAGTTTGTCTGGGTAAAAGGCCATGCCTCTATTGCAGGCAACGAAAGATGTGACCAGTTGGCTGTTTCAGCTGCTAATGGATCAGATCTTGCTGAAGATACAGGATTCATTACTGACGGGAACTAATACGATGATGCAGTTTTTATATAATACGGGAATTCGTTTTTACCACTTTCTGATTTGGGTCGCTTCTTGCAAGAATCCCAAGGCTAGAAAGTGGTTATCCGGAAGGAAGAATCTTTTTGAGAGACTACAAAAAGAGGTGATTCCCGGTGAGCCTTTACTTTGGTTTCATGTCTCCTCACTTGGCGAGTTCGAGCAAGCCAGACCAGTCATCGAAGGTGTAAAAAAAGATTTTCCCGGATACAAGATCCTGATGACTTTCTTTTCACCCTCCGGGTACGAACTGAAGAAGGATTATCCGCTAGCAGATTATGTTTTCTATCTTCCATTGGATACCCACCGAAATGCATCCAGATTCCTGGATATTGTCAAACCAGACAAAGTCTTTTTTGTTAAATATGAGTTTTGGTATAATTTCCTGACAGAACTGAAGAAGAGGAAAATTCCGACCTACATATTTTCCGCACTTTTCAGACCTTCACAATTATTCTTTCAGCCATGGGGCAAATGGTTTAGAAAAGCGCTCAAAGCCTATACCCATATTTTTGTGCAAAACCAGAGTTCTTTTGATGTGCTGCAAAGATTTGGATTCACTAACGTTTCCATCTGTGGAGATACACGGCTCGACCGGGTAGCCCAGATCGCCAGGTCGGCATCAAACCTGCCCAAACTGGTTGAATTCTGCGCCGGGAATAAAGTGATAGTCGCTGGCAGCACCTGGCCAGAAGACGAAGCCTTCTTTTTACGGTTCGTCAACGAGTGTAAACACAAAGTCAAGTTTGTCATTGCGCCACATGAAGTGAATCGCGATTCTCTCAACAGGATCACCGAAAATCTTCAGAGACCTTTCGTATTTTACTCTTCGGATTCCACACCAAAAGAGCTGGCTAATGCAGAGGTGCTTATTGTTGATGGCTACGGATACCTGGTTTCTGTCTACCGCTACGCCAAAGTCGCTTATATTGGAGGTGGATTTACTACCGGAATTCATAGCATCCTTGAACCTGCTGTTTATGGCATGCCTGTTGTTTTTGGTCCGGATTATCACAAATTTAATGAAGCTTCCGAAATGATTCAGCTTAATGCCGCCCATTCCATATCGACTTATGAAGAGCTGTATGACCTTTTTGAAAGTTACCTGACAGATCCCGTCAGACTGGAAAATGAGAGTCGGATGGCTTCCCAATACGTTGAAAGTAACCGCGGAGCCACCGATCAGATCGTTCGCTATTTCTTCGAAAAGTAACTTCTCCCCCGAAAATTGACGTCAATTTTTTTTGTCTGATTATCTGTATATTAACACATAGGCGTTGATAACTTTATTTTTTCAACCGGATTCTTGTATCCGAAAAAACGACTTTGATACTATCTTTATCCATAGAAAATTGATATTTCCGAACATTACCTTAACTATGGAACTCAACCACGTGACAGCCAAGAAAAAACATACTCATCTAAAGACTTACTCGAATGAAGAAGCCTTTGAAGCTTCTCTCAAATATTTTCAGGGAGATGAGTTGGCCGCAAGGGTATGGGTCAACAAATACGCATTAAAAGATTCTTTCGGGAATCTTTTTGAACTGACACCTGACGATCTTCACCGTCGTTTGTCCTCAGAAATAGCCCGCATTGAAAAGAAATATCCCAATCCGTTGTCAGAAAAGGAGCTGTTCGAACTGTTCGAGCAGTTTAAATACATCGTTCCACAGGGTGGCCCCATGACTGGCATAGGTAATGATTTTCAGACAGGATCCTTGTCAAACTGTTTTGTTGTAGGTAATGGGGCAGACTCTTATGGTGGTATCATGATGGTCGACCAGGAGCAGGTTCAGCTGATGAAGAGAAGGGGCGGCGTCGGTCACGACCTGTCTCACATTCGTCCGAAAGGCTCTCCGGTCAAAAATTCGGCATTGACCTCAACAGGAATCGTGCCTTTCATGGAACGTTTCTCCAACTCCACCAGGGAGGTTGCCCAGGATGGTCGCAGGGGTGCCTTAATGCTTTCCGTCTCTATTAAACATCCTGATTCAGAGCAATTTATTGATGCAAAAATGGATGAAGGCAAAGTTACAGGAGCCAATGTTTCCGTTAAAATCGATGACGAATTTATGAGGGCAGTCCGCAACAATACTACTTATCATCAGAAATATCCAATCAACAGCCTTGAACCGGTATATACCAATGATATAGATGCTGCAAAACTCTGGCAAAAGATTGTCTTCAATGCCTGGAAATCCGCTGAACCAGGGATTCTTTTCTGGGACACCGTCATCCGGGAATCCGTTCCTGACTGCTATGCTGATCTTGGTTATGGCACAGTGTCCACCAATCCGTGCGGCGAAATTCCTCTTTGCCCTTATGACAGCTGCCGTTTGATTGCCATTAACCTCTTTTCTTATGTCGATCATCCATTTACGCCACAGGCAAAATTCAATTTCCCTCTTTTTCGCGCTCACGTAAAATTATCCCAGCGCATCATGGATGATATCATCGATCTGGAATTGGAAAAAATAGATGCTATTTATGATAAAATCCTGACAGATCCCGAAGCAGATGATATCAAACAGGTCGAGCTTAATTTGTGGGAAAAAATCAGGGAAAAAGCCATTAATGGCCGCAGAACTGGCATCGGCATTACTGCGGAAGGTGATATGCTTGCGGCACTTGGACTGCAATACGGGTCTGAGAATGCCATTGACTTTTCTGTTGAGATTCACAAAATTGTTGCCATCGAGGCCTATCGCGGTTCTGTTATACTGGCAAAAGAACGTGGAGCTTTCCCGATCTATGACACTAAAAAAGAGGTTAACAATCCTTATATCAAACGCATCGCCCTCGCAGATCCTGAGCTTTATGAGGAGATGGTGAAACATGGCCGCAGAAATATTGCCCTGCTGACTATCGCTCCTACTGGTACAACCAGTCTCATGACTCAAACCACTTCAGGCATCGAACCAGTTTTTATGCCGGTTTACAAAAGAAGAAGAAAAGTTAATCCCAACGATAAAGAAGCTCGTATTGATTTCGTAGATGAGATGGGTGATTCATGGGAAGAATATCTTGTTTTCCATCACAAATTCAAACTTTGGATGGAGATCAACGGGTATCATACCAAAACGAAATACACCAACGAAGAGATTGATGAAATGGTGAGCAAGTCCCCTTATGCCCAGGCAACCTCCAATGATATTGACTGGATGGCTAAAGTCAGGATGCAGGGTCAGATCCAAAAATGGGTCGACCACTCCATTTCCGTCACCATTAACCTTCCCGAAGAAGCAACCGAAGAACTTGTTGGCAAGCTGTTTTTCTCGGCCTGGGAGAGCGGTTGCAAGGGTGTAACCGTCTACCGTGAAGGTTCCAGAACAGGCGTTTTACTCTCCACCAAGGACAAGAAAAAGGAGGGCGTATTCCCAACCAAACGTCCCGAAATACTGGAAGCTGAAATTGTCCGGTTTCAAAACAACAAGGAAAAATGGATTGCCTTTATCGGTCTGATTGATGGCAAGCCTTATGAAATTTTCACTGGTTTGGCAGACGACGAGGATGGTATTCTCCTTCCACGCTCGGTTACTGATGGTTGGATCATCAAAAACAGAGACGAAAATGGGGTATCAAGGTACGATTTCCAATATCGTAACAACCGCGGTTATAAAACTACTATCGAAGGATTGTCCTTCAAATTTAATCCGATCTTCTGGAACTACGCCAAATTGATCTCCAGCGTTTTGAGACACAGCATGCCCATCCAGAAAATTGTCGAGTTGATTACAAGCCTTCAATTCGATGTGGAATCTATCAATACCTGGAAGAACGGTGTGGCTCGTGCGCTGAAGAAGTACATTCCAAACGGAACAACCTGTGAGGACGTCAAATGCGAGGGATGTGGATCCGATAATGTAATATATCAGGAAGGATGCCTGATCTGCAAAGATTGCGGCTCCTCAAAATGTGGCTAGAAGTTTTTATAAGTTTTAGATAATTATCTCTGGGGGGAAGATCGAAAGGTCTTCCCTTTTTTACTCCAGGTAGGTGTATCCGTATAATCCTGAACGGTAATTGGATAAGAATTCTTTCCCTTCTTCGGTGGAGATGATCCCTGATTTGACGGACGAGGTCACCCATGTTTCAACCGTACGGACAAGTTTTTTTGGATTATACTGGACATATTCCAACACTTCCGCAACCGTTTCCCCGTCGATGACCTGATCGATGGAGTATCCCTTTTCGTCCACCGAAACGTGGACTGCGTTGGTATCTCCAAAGAGGTTATGCAGATCCCCAAGAATTTCCTGGTAAGCACCTACCAGGAAGACGCCCATGTAATAAGGCTCTTTTGGCTTAAGTGAATGAACCGGTAGGTTATAAGATTGATTGCGTGCGGAAATGAAGTTTTCGATCTTACCATCC
>DATCHD010000055.1:0-19985 GCA_036508555.1 Prolixibacteraceae bacterium | reverse complement strand
GATGTGATTTCATGTACGCCTCCCCATTGCCCACAGAGGTCACCCGCACAATAAGCTGCTCATGCAATGCCTGTATCAGATCCAACAGTGCAGCCTCCGGATCCAAAGGTTTTGGATTGATGACCCTATCCATGGCATGGTAAAAATCGGAACTCTCCATACCCTTTTGTTGGGTAGAAAATGGATTGAACCCTTTGTCGGCATTGATCTCCTTTGAACTCATCAGATGGAATTTGCCGTCCTTATAAGTAATGGGCCGGAAGGCTTTAAACCCGGGTTCCCCGATGACTTCGGAGGTGTTGAAAAGAAAATTCCCCTTCCAGAACCGTTTAATCCCAACGGTTCCATCCGGCTGAGCATCTACCGAAAGAAGCACTCCGGGAGTGTTTCCTGTCTGTGCCTGGCGTCGCACCAGGATCAGGGTATGGCCGTAGGGATCGGCAAAGACGACGCCGGGTCTCAGCGCCTCAGCCGTGAGCGGAACCGGATAATAATCAGAACTGTCATCGTTCAGGGCAGTGCGGGCGGTTCCGGAATGGACACCATTCGCGACCATCCTGACGAAAGTATTGAATTTCCTTGCCGGCGCCCCGGTGATATTGGTCTCATTAGTAATCCAGCGTCCTGTCCGGGGCGCCTTACCAAGATAACCCCTGTCGCATTCGTGGTAACCGAATGGCAGTCCCAGTTTCCAGGCAAAATAGGCACGAAGGAAGAATGGATTATCCGCACAGTCGGGCTGCATCAGTACTTTGGCTTTCCCGGTAGGGTTATCTTCATCCAGTGAAAGATAATTGTGGAGGAAATTGGTGTCTTTACGCTGGGTGACCTCCTGAAGTGATTTCCACGAAGCGCGCTCATCGGCATCATAAAACAAGGCGTTGATCCAGGCAGAATAAAGTGATTCGGATGCGGCATCCCATCCTTTTTCTGCTTTCCATACACCTGAAGTTGAACCATCAGAAGGCTTGTCTGTAACGTTGAAATCGAGACATCCCGTAGTAGTGCTGCCTGTTCTTAGGACTACCATATATTTTCCCCTGCCTGTCGCCTTAAATTCATCGATGCGCCAGAAGGGCAACCCCTCCCCGCTCCTGCTTTGTGTGGATTCAATGTTTCCTTTGGGACTGCTGATGAATATTTTAGCCTTGCGGAGATTTTTGCTTCCTGTTACCATCACATGGAAAATCTCGCCAGGTTTCGGATTTTTGGGTGAGACAAGGACTCCAGTGATGGTTTGAGATGCATCATGGTAACCCGGATCTTCCTGTTCGACGACAATGACCTCCGATGAAGGCCTACCCTTCTTGTTTATGGAAATATCTCCACAGGAAGAAAATAGTAAAAAAATATATACTAAGAAACTCAATCTCAGTAATATAGATTGTTTACAGACAAAAAAAATATTTCTTTGGTACATTGTGAGCCAAAGATAGACTAATTACAAATTGCGCGCAAGAATACTTTCATTCACCGATCAATTTATCCACCAACCTCACCGAATCCGCCAGGCACTTCTCGCAGATTTTTTCAAACAAGTTGTTTTCCATAATTTTTTAAATTTTTAAATTGCCCTTAGACTCCGCTCAGGGACTGGAAGGTTGCTATCCCTCGTTTGAAACGAGGGATCACTATGGCCGGAAGGTTGCTATCCCTCGTTTGAAACGAGGGATCACTATGCGGTGAAATTAAAACTGCAGCTCAATAAACTTCACTTCATAAGGACTAAAATGCAGCGATGCCGTACCATCCGCTATTTTTTTGCCCAAGGCATTCACCACCGCAAAGGATTTGATAGGCAGACCGCCAGTGAGCTTTGATATTTTGATTGTTGCCTCTTTACCCTCCAATTCCCTGAAATGTAATAATACGGCGTCTTTTCCTCCGAAAACAGGTCTGCTGTTGACCAGTAAGACATTAGTAGAACCTTCAAATGTAAGACTTTCTGCCATCGCATTTTTTAGCTCAGGGTTTCCTGCCGGGAAAGTCCTTGTAGGAAAGATGTTGCGTTCACCCCAGCCAAACTTGGTAGCGAAGGTATTGGTGGTATCAGCAGAGGAAGTAAGTTGGTAACTCCAGCTGAAACCACCTTCCTGGTAAGCCCTGAAATTGGTGGTCCAGTAATTGTTCATCACCCAAGAGTAGAGCCAGGTTTTACCCGGTTTCGGGTACCTTTCGTATTTTCCCATATTCAGTCCGCCGAAATGCCAGAGCGGAATCTCATCACTCACAACTACAATCTGCCCGGTTTTACCGCGGACAGACACGAAATTCTGCGCAACATTCCAATCCGAAGAAGAACCAGGAATCTGTCCGCCGGGAGAGAGCGTGCCTCCAATGGTTTCGAACACAATCCTGGCATTAGGAAGGGTAAACGGGAAGGCCACATATATCGCCTCAGGAGTCGTAATGATCTGTTTGTGAGCAGAATATTTGAATTCAATTTTCTTTTCGTTCTTATACAATCGGATTTCCATTTCAAGACCTTTAGGTGTTTTGGAGGTTCCTGGTTCCAGTCCGGCGAGCTCCAAGGAAATTTTGATACTCTCCCAAACAGTCCCATTCTGACCGGGTTCTACCTTAACATCCGATACGGTGGTATGTGTCAGATCATATTTATTACGCTTTGGCAGGGTTTCATGAATCGCCTGACCCAGTTTCCAGGGATTCAGGGGATCTAAGAGTTCAGACTTCAACTCCTTATCGTATAAACTGTTAATAGCCCCTGTCTTCTTATCGATAGTGAGCTTATAAAACCTATTTTCAAGCGCTTCGGTCTGGACGGCCTTGATATCCTGCTCTGCCGGCAGATCCATTACTTCTATCTTCAGGGTTTTTACACCCAGTGCTGGTACATCCTTTACATCCAAAGACCAGTAGGCACCCTCGGCCCGCTTTCTAAGCAACTGTATCGGCACCTCCGAACCCGTGGAAAGATCTTTGACTTTAACCTTTTTATTGACAGGAAGCACCTCATAATCAACGAAAAGATTGACATTTCCGGATCTCTTCCATCCCATGGAATTGATGACATGTATCACCGGAAAATCTGCTTTCTTCAGGAATGGTTGAAATCTGGCAAGTGCCTCTTCGTGAAGCAAAGTCTGCATTTTGACTGCCTCCCAGGCATAGGCTCCCTTTTGAAGCCATTGGCGGGCAGTATTTTCCGAGAAAGGATGCGAGATACTTTCGTCCGCGCCGAAAGTGTGTTCATCATAAAAAATGGCATTCTCCGCAATGTGATTGATCTTAGAGGCAATATCGGGATGGAGCTCCCCACCATTCATAGCCACCATCGCAAACAGACCTTCATCCACCTGCTTCAGATTTTGAGTCTTGCGAACCTCAGCCGTCTCGCGCGATTCGGAACCGGCTCCATCCGTCCACCAGTCGAGCCAGGCCTTCTGGTAAACAGGTAGTTTATCGGCATATTTTGACTCAACGTAATCGAAGAATTCGCTTGCCACAGCCAGCCTGAGTTTTGGCATTTCATATTTTTCATTCCATGCTTTCACCAGCGCGCAGGCATTCGTGGAAGGCGGTGCATTGTCCGTATAGTACCCTGAAAACTGGATGGCAAACTTGTCTGCCACGAAATTTTTAGTATTCAAATCGGAAAGGTGCTCCAGCAATTTTTCCGGTTTGATGGCACTGCTTTCGAAACCCATGAAGTTCCCCGTCATGTAGTGGTCAGCCCTAAAAGCCAGCAGTTTTTCGCCAGATGGAGCCTTCCACCAGAAAAGGGTCGGCATATCGAATGGCAGAATCGAACGATCGCTGTTGATACCCATGTTCAGATACTTGACACCCGTATTCTTGAAATAATCGGGCAAGCACCAGGCGATACCATTTACATCATTCTGCATCACCAACTTTACTGGAATTCCGGCGTCTGTGACGACCTTCATAGGATTCAGAAAATCTGTCATCAGGTCTTCATCAGAAGTCTCGGCCATGTTGCAAAACATTCCGGTTACCTCGATACGCCCTTCTGAAATTCTCTTCTTTAGCCGCTCAATCTGAGCCACAGGCCTTGTATTCAGGTACTCTTTCACCACCCAGGCCGACTCGCAGGTCCAGCGAAATCTGGCATCATCAGGCAAATTATCCGTCTGGTCGCAATAGTCAAGAGCAAAATCGATGTATCGCTGATGCTCGGCAAGTATCTCCGATTGCGGCCTGGTATAGCCGATATCTGTATGGGAATGCTCCACGACAAACAAATCCCATTTCCTTGGAGGAGTGAGTGTAAATTTGCTGGTTTCCGCCTTGCCACCATTTATTGTAGTTGTGAAAGTAATCTTCTTAGCACTTTTTACTGCCGCAACTGTAAGGAGCAAACTGTTGCCTCCCTTTTTCAACTCAGCTTTCAGTAGTTCTCTTCCACCCTCCCTTACCAGGATAGTCCCGGGTTTATCCACCGCACATTTTACGATAACCTGCTGAAAAGATTGGTTGTTCTGTTTGAAGAGTACTGGCGCATTCTTAAACTCAATTGATTTTTCAGTTTTTATCTGAGCCTCAGTCAACAGAACAGACCACACAAGCACAATGGCCAACAATAGTTTTGAACCTTGATTCTTCATGAATAGCATTATTTAGTAGATCCAAATGTAATCAGATGAATGTTCAAAACAAAACCAAATACAAATAATCTTGGAAGCAATTTCCTTTTAAGGCCCTCACAAAGGCCGTAAAAGGAGGAGGTAAACTATTGTAAAAGGTGGGATTATTTTCTAAATTTGTAAAAAAAATGCCTGTCATATCAATGTTTTATGGTATTATCGTGCGGATGTTCCATTTCGATGATAAAAGACACCGGTTGCCACATATACACGTGGAATATCAGGGAGAAGTGGCCGTAATTGATATTGAAACTGCAGAAAAGTTAGCTGGAGAGATCCCTTCAAAAAAATTGCGGCTGGTTCAGGCCTGGATTGAAATTCATCGGGATGAATTAATGGCTGACTGGAAATTGGCAACCGAAGGAAAGGAAACATTTAAAATTAAACCGCTGGACTAATGAACACAATTAAAAACATACAGATTGCTGGTAAAAACAGTCTTTTTGTTGAGTTCTCAGATGGTAAAACAAAATTGGTCGATCTTAAGAAATACTTTAGGAAGGGTATATTCTCTCAACTTAAAGACCCAGGCTATTTTCAACTGGTGAAAAATAACGGCTATTTTATCGCATGGCCAAACGATCAGGAATTGAGTGCGGACACGCTCTATTACAGCTGATTTCTATCTATGCTGGCGCATTAGTTGTGTTGCTAAGTCCGGATTTTCTATTTCATCTAGCCTGTCGGTGCCTACTTGCACCGATCATAGTATAAGTGGTTCTGCTTTGGAGATGGAATGGATTGCATGATTCGTAAAAGTCCATTTGCATTAGCTCAACCCATCCGCTGTTTACCTCCAGCAGTTTCCACCATCTTCTTAAGTTCTTGGTGAGAGATAACAAGACCAGCATCGCTATCACGTATTGCCTGATCAATCATTTCATGGAATTCGTTCATTGACATGGGATTTAAGTTTCTTTCATAAGAAACTTTCTTTTCCTGCTTGATGAAAGATTCAAGTTTAGTGATTAAGTTTTCGTCACTAATGCGTAGGAATTCTTCAATTAGAATCAGTTTTCTTGCTTGAATGTTCATGTCTTTGGTCTTTCTGCTAATATAAATGTTTTCTAAGGGAAAAGCATCGCTTTACCGTTTTTTAAACTTGCGTAGATTCGAGTTACAAAGGGGAAAATAATTTCCTATTTTCAGAGTAGATTGATAATCAGCTTGGGCAGGAAACCAAGGGCAATCATCAGAATGGTACAGAGGGTGATATTGATTTTGAAATAGATGCTCGTTTCAATTTTGTGCTGTGGCTCGCTTTCCGAAAAATAACTGGCCATGATGGGCTTGAAATAGAAGAAAATACTGAGCATCGAACCGATTACAGCTACAATGACCAGCCAGATATAACCACCTTCGACAGCAATCACAAAGAGATTGTATTTTGCCATAAAACCGGCCAGGGGGGGAATACCAGCCAGCGACATCATCGCGATAGCCATTGCAAAGGCCTCCACTGGATTATTCTTCGCCAATCCTCTGAAAGCAGGGATGAAGAAGGTGCCCCTCTCCTCCCTGATCAGCATTAGAACAGCAAAAGCGGTGATGGTAGCAATCACATAAGAGAGCACAAAAAATAGCAAAACACCAGCAGATTTTGGCCCTAAGACGATTAAAGCTATCAGTAGGTATCCTGATTGGGCCACGCCCGAGTAGGCAAAAAGGCGTTTGAGGTTATCCTGGTAAATTGCGGAAAGGTTCCCAATAATGATGGTGAGGATAGCAATTACTGTCAACAATGTAACCACTTCGGAGTGCAAAGAGACAAAGGCGATGGAAATTAATCTATAGAAGGCCGCCGCACTGGCAACTTTACCGGCCGTTGTCATGAACGCGGTAATCAGGGTTGGCGATCCGGTATAAACATCGGGCGACCAGAAGTGAAACGGCACTGCGGCAATCTTAAAGGACATTCCGATGAATATCAACAACATTCCAGCGACGAAAATCATCGGAACATTCCCTTTGCAGGAAATTAAATAGGCATTGATTGCCTCCAGGTTGAAGGAACCGGATACGCCGTAAACAAGGGATATACCAAAGAGCAGAAAGCCTGTAGCGAAGGATCCTGTAAGGAAATACTTCATGGCAGCTTCGTTGGAAGCAACATCAAATTTCTTACTGCCCGCGAGCACATAAAATGAGATCGAAAGGGTCTCCAGACCAATAAAAAACAGGATCAGATTTCCAAATGCGGTCATAGTGATTCCGCCAATGATGGCAAATAATATAAGCGCATAGATATCCTCCAGCGGTCGTTCGACACCTTTGTAATACACATTGGCAAACATGAAGATCAGTATTCCGATCAGCAGGAGGATTGAGCTGAAAGCAATGCTGAAATTATCAGCAATGAACATTTCGTTGAAATAATGCACAGAAGTGCCCCACTCCCTGATATTCAATATCATGGTAATGATAAGACCAACGAATATTAAGGGGAGCAAGACTTTCTTCATCTTCCTCACTCCGAAAAACATGTTCAGAATCGCCAATATAGAAAGCGCTACAATTGCCTGCATGTTAAGAAGTTTGAAAAGTTACAATCTCGCTATCCCTCGTTTCAAACGAGGGATATCCTTGGGACTGGGACTCGCTATCCCTCGTTTGAAACGAGGGATATCTTTGGGACTGGTAGCTTGCACATTTGAAAATTTTCATTGTAATTGCATGATCGATTTTACTGCCGGTTCTGCAATTTGCAGAAACATATGTGGATAAACACCTATCCATAAGATGATTACGACTACAGGTACCAGCACGATGATTTCCTGCAAAGTAAGATCGGTAAATCCCGCAGTTGCCTCCTTTACTTCGCCATACATGGTCCGCTGATACATCCAAAGCATGTAAACCGCGCCGAGAATGATTGTCAATCCTGCTACGGCAGCCAAATAACCATTGAATTGAAATATCCCCTGAAGCAACAAGAATTCACCGATAAAGCTGTTAGTCAGGGGCAGGGATATACTTCCAAGCATAATTACCATGAAAAAGCCAGCAAACACCGGTGCTTTCGAGGCAATGCCCCCCAAAGAACTGATCTCTCCTGTTTTAGTGCGACGAACAATAATTTCGTAGCAGAAGAAAAGACCGAAAATATTCACGCCATGCGAAATCATCTGAATCATTGCTCCTTCCATTCCGTTCATGGTCATTGAAAAGACGCCAGCAGCTATTAATCCAACGTGAGCCAGAGAGGAATACGCAATCAGGCGTTTCAATTCTTTTTGGTGAATGGCAATGACGGAGGAATAAACGATACCAGTAACTGCCAGAATAATGGCATAGAGTCCAAGGTCATTCAGAACCTCAGGAAACATCGGCATAATGAATCTAAACAACCCAAACACCCCCATTTTCAGCATGATACCAGCCAAAAGCATGGTTCCCTGAGTTGGAGCTGTAAAATACAGATCCGGCTGCCAGGTATGAAAGGGGAATATTGGAATCTTGATGGCGAATGCGAGGAAGAAAGCCAGGAAAAGCCACCTTTGGGAGTGCGGGGTCAACACTACCTTATAAAATTCAGCATATGCAAAGGAATGATCACCAGGCGTTTGAACATAGATGTACACGATAGCAACTAGCATTAGCAATCCGCCGACCAGCGTATATAGGAAGAATTTGAAGGTGATAGCACGAGCATTCTGTCCTCCCCAAAGAATCGCCAGAAAGAAGATTGGAATAAGCGCCAACTCCCAGAAGACGTAAAACAGAAGCACGTCTGTCGAAGTAAATACACCAATAAGTGCCATTTCCATCAACATGATCAGGGCATAGAAAGAGTTTCGGCGACCGACTCCGTTTCCGAATCCTGAATAGATAATCAGCGGTACCAAAAAAGTTGTCAGCAAAACCAGAAGCATGCTTAATCCATCCAATCCAAGGGTAAATTCTATTCCGATAGAATGGAAAATATCCGGATGAAATGCCGGATAACCTGATGGGTTAACAAGATACCGAAACAACATCGCGGTAGCAATCGCGAATGTTAGCAGGGAACCAGAGAGTGCAATCTTTTTGTTCAGCACGAAATCGTCCTTCATCGCGAAAAGCAGCAAGGAGAAGAGTAGCGGAACGGCAAGGAGAAATCCCATTAACATTGGAGATTATTTAAACAGGTTTAAAACTAAGATTAGAATGATGCTGATAACCATATAAAAAAGATAAGCGCCCACATTACCTGTCTGCACATATCGAATATTTTTACCTATCCAGACGACAAGATTTCCGGTTTGGTTGACAAATCTGTCAATAACCTTTAATTCAATCACTTCATGGAAGAAAATCGATAATGCTGCAACTGGTTTTTGTACCATCGTTTCATATAATTCATCTATATAAAACTTCCTGAATATCAAATTGCTGAAGAAAGATCTTTCCGGTTCATCCATACAGACGTGTCTGTTTTTGACAAAAACCATCCAGGCAAAGTAGATTACAGCAAGAATCACCAATAGTGGAATTACCATGAGCCAAAGCTCTGTTTGTCCGCTAACTTCCTCGGCACCTTGTTTAATGACAGCTTCAGAAGATGCAAACAACGGCGCTAAATATTCCTTGATTCTGTAACTGCCGCCCAAAAGGTGTGGTACGCCGAGTAATCCACCAAAGACAGCAAGCACGGCCAGAAAAGACATTGGAATCAGCATGATTTTCGGAGATTCATGGAAGTGATTTGCAGAATTTGAGGAATGCTCTGAATGCCTGCTTGTTGCCAAAGGACCCCAGAAGACGATAAACAGTAACCTGAATATATAAAAAGAAGTCATCAAGGCGGCAAGCACAGATAAAGTCCATAATAGGTAACCCGAGTGGAAGGCGCCTATCAAAATCATATCCTTGGAGAAAAATCCTGCAAACGGCGGAATACCGGCAATGGCAAGTGAACCGATCAGAAACAGCCAGAAAGTATAGGGTAACTTTTCTTTCAGACCACCCATTTTGCGGATATCCTGCTCCCCGCTCAAGGCATGGATGACACTTCCTGCAGCCAGAAAAAGAAGAGCTTTAAAGAAGGCATGTGTGGTCAGGTGGAACATGGCCCCGGTAAACGCGCCGGTTCCAAGTGCTACAAACATGAGACCCAGCTGGCTGATAGTCGAATAAGCCAGAATCTTCTTTATATCATTTTGGAACATGGCAATACTGCCTGCCATCAGAGCTGTAGCCACACCGATGATGGCGATGGTCAGCATGGTAATTGGAGAAAGTACAAAAAGAATATTCGACCTGGCAACCATGTAAACACCCGCAGTAACCATTGTCGCTGCATGGATCAATGCTGAAACCGGCGTCGGACCCGCCATGGCATCGGGAAGCCAGGTAAACAGCGGTATCTGGGCACTCTTACCCACCGCGCCGGCAAAAAGCAGCATGGTAATCGCGGTAATTGTAGCCGTTTTCATCGGGACAGTTGAACATTGAGAGAATATCTCAACAAAGTTCAGCGATCCAAACTGTTGAATAATCATAAACAAGGCAAGCAGAAAACCCAGGTCACCAATGCGGTTCATGATAAATGCCTTCTTGGCTGCATTGTTATATTCCTGGTTTTTAAACCAGAAACCGATCAGCAGGTAGGAACAGAGTCCGACACCCTCCCATCCGATGAACATAATCAGGTAGTTGGACCCTAATACGAGCACGAGCATGAAGAAGACAAACAGGTTCATGTAAGAGAAAAAACGGTTATAGCCCGCATCCTCCTTCATGTAACCAATGGAATAAACATGAATAAGAAATCCGACTCCGGTAATGATGAGCAACATCAGTACTGAAAGCCTGTCCAATAGGAATGAAAATGGAACGGATAGCCTGTCAATACTGATCCAGCTAAAAAGATTGTACGTTTGTGCTGGGGCACCGGTCAAAAAACAGCCTAGAGCTACCAGGGAGATCAAAAAAGGAATCAGAACTAAACCTGAGGCCAATACACCCGCGGTAATCCCTTTTAACCTCCTGAAATTTAAGGAGATCAGGAGAAATCCGATCAATGGAAAAAACGGTACAAGCCAAGTAAATCTAAGCATCGTTTTGTATCTAAGCGTTTACCATTTTAGTTTATTGAGCACATTGATATCGATGGTATGCGTTGACCGATAGATCATTACCAGCAACGCCAGACCGATGGCTACCTCAGCTGCGGCTACTACCATGATGAAGAAGACGAAAATCTGTCCGGCCGGATCATTCCTGTAGGCCGAAAATGCCGCCAGTAAAAGGTTGGCAGAGTTCAGCATCAGCTCGATGGACATGAAGATGACCAGCGCATTGCGTTTGACCAATACCCCTATTACTCCTATGGCAAATAGGGCCGAGCAGAAGAAAATGTAGTAATCGATTGGTATGATCTGCATATTTTAAAGTGTTATGGACATATCAAATATTTTTTAAGTCTAATAAATATCTTTCTTTCCAAGCATCACGGCACCCACCATGGCGGCCAGAAAAAGAATGGATGAAAGTTCAAAGGGTAAATAATAATCTTCAAATAAGACCTTTCCCAGATTTTTCACCAGTCCGATCTGGTTCAAAGTCGGATCGGCAATCATCTTCAGATCATAAGACCTAAAAACTGCAATCAGCACCAGTAGCAGCAAAGCCCCGGCAATGGCGCCGGCAATTTTTGCCAGTCGTGACTTGGGAAAATCTCCCTGTATATTGAGATTCAGCAACATAACGGTATAAATAAACAATACCATGATAGCCCCGGCATAGACGATGATGTGCACCACAGCAAGAAATTGCGCGTTCAGTAAAATATAGTGTCCGGCAATGGCAAAGAATGCAAGGGTCAGATACAACACGCTGTGCATTGGACTTTTAGATATCAAAACTTTCAAAGCCGCATAGATGGCGATGAAAGAGAGGATGAAGAAGAGATATCTGGAGAAGAGCATAATATAGAGATATGAGATATGAGAAAGGAGTTATGAGTTATGGGATTGGTTTTTATCGAGTTTGAATTTTAAAACTTCGGGAGTCTGGCGATGGCTGATATCGACTCTTTTGTCGACAGGTTCAACCAGAACGTCTTTTCCATAAATGAAATCCTCCCGGTGAAGGTCTGAAAAAACCATTTGGTCAGTCAGGAAAATGGCCTCTTTCGGACATGCCTCCTCACAAAGTCCGCAGAAGATGCATCGGAGCATATCGATCTCATAAACAGAGGCATATTTCTCCTCGCGGTACAGGTGCATTTCATCTTCTTTTCGTTCGGCAGCAATCATGGTAATGGCTTCTGCGGGGCAGGCAAGGGCACATAAACCGCAGGCAGTACAACGTTCGCGGCCTTCATCATCTCTCTTCAACACGTGCTTACCCCGGTATATCTCAGAAAATGGCCGCTTAACTTCAGGGTACTGGATGGTAACTTTTTTCTTAAAGAAATGACTTAGCGTGATCGCGAATCCACCGAAGATTGCAGGCAGATAGATCCGTTCGGCAAATGTCATTTTCTTATTTGAAACGACCTTGCTCCGACCGGACAATGACCCTATATTTTGATTTTCAGACATAAATTACAGATGATTTTTTACCATGATAACGAATCCGGTAATCAGAACATTAACGATTGCCAGCGGCAGCAATGATTTCCAGCCAAGGCGCATCAGCTGATCGTAGCGGAATCGTGGTAACGTCCAGCGAACCCACATAAAGAAGAACAAGAAGAAAGAAATCTTCAAAAACAGCACCAGTGAACCAATGATTGTCAGTGCGTTATGCGACAAATTTAGATCGTCCATGAATGGGAAATTATATCCACCGAAGAACAGGGTAGCAATCATGGCCGACGAAATGAACATGTTGATGTATTCGGCGAACAGATAGAAACCAAGTTTCATACTGCTGTATTCGGTGTGATAACCGCCGATCAGCTCCGTTTCGCATTCGGGAAGGTCGAAGGGGGAACGGTTACATTCCGCAAAAGCGCAAACGATGAAGATCAGGAAGCCCAACGGCTGGTAAAAAATGTTCCAGTGCATGCCATGCTGCTGTTCAACCATATCTTTCAGACTCAGTGTACCGCTCATCATGATGATGGCAATAATGGCCATGCTCATCGCCAATTCATAACTAATCATCTGAGAAGCAGCGCGAACTGCTCCAATCAATGCATATTTGTTGTTGGAAGCCCAGCCACCTATCATGATGCCATAGACACCGATGGACAGGATGGCAAAGACATATAAGACACCAACATTGATATCTGCGACCTGCAAACTATATTCTATTCCATTGATTGACAGGCTGTTACCCCATGGAATAACCGCACTGGTCAGCAAGGCGATCATCATAGTTAGTGAAGGTCCGAGGATATAGAGAAACTGATCGGCGCTTCCGGGCATAAATTCCTCTTTAAAAAAGAGCTTCAATCCATCGGCCAACGGTTGAAACACACCGAAAGGACCAGCTCTGTTTGGTCCGATACGGTCCTGAAAAAAGCCAGCCACCTTCCGCTCTATCAGGGTCGAATACATCGCAACTACCAGGCTAATCAGCAGAATGACTGAAGCTAAAATGATCTTGTATAGGATGTAACTGCCATCCATTTCTTATAAATTATTTTTGTTTTTCTCAAACTCTTTCAAACTCACCATTCTGTTTTCCAAAGGAAGAATGACCGAAGGTTGTTTTGATGCAAGGTAATGGTTTTGACTGATTACCGAAGCCCTTTTGATGTTTCTGGGTCCTTCGATGGACCAGTCGGTAATTTCTTTCTTTTCAAACCTGCATTCATTGCAGATAAATTCCTCCACTTCGCCGAACTGATCTTTACGACCAGTCACACGATAAACCTCTTCGCCTCTGAACCAGGCTGTTACCTTTCCTGAACATTTTGTACAAGCTCGGCTGGCGTTCATCGGATTGAGGAACCATACCCTGTTTTTAAAGCGGAAAGTCTTGTCAGTCAAGGCTCCCACCGGACATACATCAATCATATTTCCTGAAAAATCATTAGTAATTCCGTTTTGAATATAGGTCGAAATCTCTGCTGCGTCACCCCTGTACAAAATCCCGTGAGACCTCTTATTTGTCAGCTGATCAGCAGTATACACACAACGATAACAAAGGATACAACGGTTCATTTGCAGCTGAATCTTGTCTCCGATATCCACTACCGTGAAAGTTCGTTTGGCCTCCTCGAAGCGCGACTCTTCTTTGCCGTTGTCATAGCTAAGATCCTGCAGATCACACTCCCCTGCCTGGTCGCAGACCGGACAATCCAGCGGGTGATTGATCAGCAGAAATTCGACGATGGCTTTTCTCGTATCGATGACCTCCTGTGAAGTAATATTCTGAACAACCATACCGTCGGCCACAGGAGTATGACAAGATGCTACCAGTTTGGGCATGGGTCGGGGGTCTTTGGCCGAACCCTGAGCTACCTTCACCAGACAGGTACGGCATTTCCCGCCGGAATCCTTTAGTTTGGAGTAATAGCACATAGCAGGAGGAACAATGGCTCCGCCAATCATTCTGGCTGCCTGAAGAATCGTTGTTCCTTCTTCTACTTCAATTGTATGATCGTCAATTGTAACCTTCAACATCGCAAATATATGTGTATATTATATTTCCTGTTTCACAATTTTCACATTTCTTCTTTCGACCATTAGACCCTTCGGCAGGCTCAGGGACCGGTTTCATACGCTCTTTATGCGCTCTTTATACGCTCTTTATACGCTCTTTATACGCTCCAGTGGATTTGCAATCCGCTGGTAAACTTATGCCAACGGATTGCAAATCCGTTGGAGCGAGTACGTTGGAGCGAGGGATTTTTACATTTTTCGGGATGCAAAACATGTTCCTCAAATTCGTGCCTGAAATGGCGGATAGCGCTGGCAACCGGCCAGGCTGCCGCATCTCCCAGCGGACAAATGGTGTTTCCCTCAATCTTATTGGCAATACTCACCAGTAAATCAATGTCTTTCATGCGCCCTTTGCCGGTTTCAATCCGGTGAAGGACATTTTCCATCCAACCGGTGCCTTCCCGGCAGGGAGAACATTGTCCGCAAGATTCGTGGTGATAAAAACGTGCCAGGTTCCAGGTATTCCGAACGATACAGGCATCCTCATCATAAACAATAAATCCGCCAGAACCCAGAGACGTGCCACTCACGAAGCCGCCCTCTGCCAAAGATTCGTAAGTCATCAGACGCTCCTCCCCTGCTGCTGTCTGCAAAATTAAATCCTTTGGTAAAATCGGAACAGAAGATCCTCCTGCGATAACAGCCTTCAGCTCTTTCCCGTCTTTGATTCCACCGCAATATTTTTCATTGTAGATAAATTCCCTTACGCTCAGGCCAAGTTCGATCTCATAAACACCTGGATTATTGATGTTTCCGCAAGCAGAAATAAGTTTGGTGCCGGTACTCTTTCCTGTGCCATACCGGGCATATTCACTGCCTCCGTTGTTGATGATGAAACCAACATTGGCAAGGGTTTCGACATTGTTTACGACGGTCGGGCAGCCATATAAACCAATTACAGCAGGGAACGGGGGTTTAATTCGAGGATTTCCCCGTTTTCCTTCCAGCGACTCGATCATGGCAGTTTCCTCACCGCAGATGTAGGCTCCGGCTCCAGAATGTACATGAATATCAAGACTATAAGAACTTCCCAAAATATTTTTACCAAGAAAGCCGTTTCGATAGGCTTCCCTGATGGCTACGTTTAATATTCCAATGAGGTATTTATACTCTCCCCTGACATAAATATAGGCAGTATTGGCACCCAGTGCATAACTTGCTCCGATCATCCCTTCGATCAGAATATGAGGTATTTTCTCCATCAGAAATCTGTCCTTGAAGGTACCAGGTTCACTTTCATCGGCATTGCAGATCAGGTAACAGGGCTTTTCAGATTTCTTGTTGATGAAACTCCACTTCATTCCTGCTGGGAAACCAGCACCACCGCGTCCTCTCAATCCTGACTTCTTAACCTCCTCGATAACCTCGTCGGGAGTCATTCTTTTTAAGGCTTTTTCGACAGACTGATATCCACCATTTGATCGATAAACCGCAAATGACCTGATGCCTGGAACAGCAATATTGTTTAAAAGAATTTTTCTATCCATTTTGATTTTTCAGGCTTTTCTTTCTTTGCTTTCACTGTTAACTCTTCCAGTATCTGATCTATTTTTTCTTCCGTTAGAAACTCATAAAATTCAGTATTGATCTGCATCACAGGAGCCGAACCACAGGCACCCAGACATTCGACTGCCTTAACGGTAAAGAGTCCGTCCGGGGTCGTTTCTCCGGTTTTTATGGCCAGTTTCTTTTCCAGATAGGTCTGCATTTTTTCTCCTCCGCAAATCGCGCAGGGACCTGTCCGGCATATTTCAATGACATATTTTCCAACCGGATCCAGGTAATATTGCGAATAAAAAGTAGCAACTTCGTATACCTCAATCGGTTGAATGTTTAAAAGACCGGCAACGTAATCCATCGCATCCACACTTAGATACCCGTCAAATTCCTCCTGTGCGATATGCAACAAAGGCAAAATGGCAGATTTTTCCCTGCCTGCCGGATACCGCGCAATTATCTGCTTCACTTTTACCATGATCGCATCCGAAAAACAGATCGTTCTGTTTTCTTTCTCGTGCAACGGATGGTTAATTTTCTTATCTAACATTCGTTTTTAAAATTTTTATGCATCCAATTCGCCGGCAATAACATTCATGCTACTCATGGTCAGAATCGCATCTGAAAGGAATGAACCCTTGATCATCTCCGGAAATGCCTGATAATAAATGAAACAAGGTCGTCTAAAATGCAGTCGGAAAGGTGTTCTGCCGCCATCGCTCACCAGGTAGAAACCCAGTTCGCCATTACCACCTTCCACCGAATGGTAGACCTCACCAACCGGGACATCCACTTCTCCCATAACGATCTTGAAATGCCAGATCAGCGACTCCATTTTACTGTAAACTTCCTCTTTTGGTGGCAGGTAAAATTCCGGCACATCCATGTGATAACTGCCTTCCGGAAGGTTTTCAAGTGCATTCTTCACCAGTTTAATGCTCTGCCAGATCTCTTCCTGCCTGACGCAAAAACGGTCGTATGTATCACCGTTAGTCCCTACCGGGATGGTTAGGTCAAAATCATTGTAGGAAGAATAGTGATTCATGACCCTGACATCGTAATCCACTCCTGCTGCCCTGAGGCAAGGACCCGTAAAACCGTAATTCAATGCACGTTCTGCAGATATTCCGCCAACGTTGATGGTGCGATCCATGAAGATCCGGTTACGAAGAAGCAACTTCTCAAACTGTCTGATCACTTTTGGCAAATGAGCGATGAATTCTCTGATTTTCTTGATCGCCAGCGGAGACAAATCTCTTTCAAAACCGCCGATTCTGCCCAAGTTGGTCGTCAGACGGGCACCACAGATCTCTTCGTAAATTTCATATATTTTTTCTCTCTCCTGGAAAAGATAGATAAAGCCTGTCATGGCTCCGCTATCAACCCCGATGACGCTGTTACAGATCAGATGGTCTGAAATCCGGGCCAGCTCCATGATGATAATCCTCATGTAATCAATTCGTTTGGATGTTTCGACACCTAATAGTTTCTCAACTGTCATTTGCCATCCAATATTATTGATTGGGGAAGAGCAATAGTTCATCCGGTCTGTTAATGTAGTAATCTGATAGAATGCCCTGCGCTCCGCCAGCTTTTCGAAGGCACGATGGATGTATCCGATGGTTTGTTCTGCATCAACGATTGTCTCCCCGTTCATTGTAAGAATATTCTGGAAGATCCCGTGCGTGGCAGGATGTGTCGGACCCAGATTCAGCGTACTGAAATTCTTGTCGTAATCTTCGGGCCGGATTAAAATATGTTCTTTTCCTAAATGCTCCATAATTAATTATCTTCCAAAAAAGCGATCGTCTTTATCTGTTCTTGTCTGATCTTCCAGCGGATATTCTTTTCGTAACGGATAGTAATCCAGGTATTCCACATTCAAAATCCTTATAAGATTCGGATGATTGCTGAAAATAACACCAAAAAAATCATAAGTTTCACGCTCCATCCAGTTGGCTGCAGAAAATATCCCTGTCAGACTGTCGATTTCAGGCGCTTCGACGGAAGTAAAGGTTTTCACCCTGATTCTGGTATTCTTAAGGAGGTTGTGAAGGTGATACACCACCCCCAACTGCAGTTCCTGGTCAGGATAATGTATTCCGCACAAATCTGTCAGAAACAGGTACCCGAGATCATCTTTGAGATATTGTATCAGATCGAGAATCCGGCTTTTTCTGACGGTCAACGTCAGGATATCCGAACTTTCATCAAATGATAAAATATCATCCGGAAACTTGCCAAGCAGGATTTTTTGTATTTCTTGTAGCTCCATAAATCTATCTTATTCCATATTTTTCCAGGAGAGCCCTATATTCCGGAGAATATCTCCTCCTTAATGACTCATTTCCAACAAGTTCCTGAATTTTCATGAATCCGTCAATAATCTGTTCCGGACGAGGCGGACAACCGGGGACATATACGTCGACCGGCACAACTTTATCGATTCCCTGAAGCACACTGTACGTATCGAAGATGCCTCCACTCGAAGCACAGGCACCTACTGCCAGCACCCACCGTGGCTCAGCCATTTGTTCATATACCTGATGCACAATGGGTCCCATCTTTTTTGCAATGGTTCCCATCACCATCAACAAGTCCGCCTGTCTGGGCGAAAAACTTAATCTCTCCGAACCGAAACGGGCCAGATCGTAATTGGCTCCCATGGTTGCCATAAATTCAATACCGCAACAGGAGGTGGCAAAAGGTAAGGGCCAGATTGAATTTTTCCTTGCCAGACCGACCACCCTGTCGAGCGTGGTAGCAAAAAAACCGGGAGCAGAATATCCTTCCGGCGGGTCAACTTTTGTATATTGAGTCATCGCGGCAGCATAAAATAATTATTCATCGTTGTCCCATTCAAGGGCACCCTTTTCATAGATGTAATAGAAGCCAAAGAGAAGTAAGGCGACGAAAAGCAGCATAGCGAAATACTCTCTCCATTGCATCTCAAGGAAGTTAATAGCCCAGGGATAAAAAAAGATAATTTCGACATCAAAGAGGACAAACAAAATGGCGACAAGAAAGTATTTCACGGAGAATGGAAATCGTGCATTACCCTGGACTTCAATTCCGCATTCGAAGTTTTCATCCTTTCGCAAAGTCCTGATTCTTTTTCGCTTGCTTGCGATAAAGTGTGTTGCAAACATGGTGATCGCAACAAATCCAAAGGCAACCAGCGACTGAATCAGAATTGGAACATAATCTGCGGGAATATATATTTTATCTGTCATTCAATTGGTGTTGTTGTCAATATTAAGGTTTATCTACTGTCGTTAATCTTTTTAATTGTTGTTTAGGATATTCCTCGTTAGGTTTCAATGATATTGCCTTTTGAAAATAAAAACGGGCTATTGCATAATTCTTCTGGACAACGGCATCTTCAGCATTTTTGATAGCATCAAAATACCCGGCCTCGGTGGAGTCAATATCTGTTGAAGATATTAATTTTTCGACCTGCTTTAACTGATCTTTTGGATAATTTTCCCATGGCAGGATATCTCCTGCTCTGCTATAATAGAAACGGGCTGCACTGTATTTTTTTGCCTGCAGCTCCGAATCGGCCTGTTTAACAAATGAATTATACTCCTGCATCTTTTCAGCGGTGACATTGCTATCTATCATCTTCCTGCAGTTATCGACTCTGTCGATGGCATATTTGTCGGTCGACTTGAATTTAAGGGCTTCCTGGTAATAGAAAATTGCAACACTCCACAGAGATTTTGCATAATTTGCGTCGCCGGTCTGAATGTTTTTCAGATAACTGTCTTCTGCCTGCAACTTATTCTGTTGTTCTGCCTCCTTTTTTAATTTCTCTGCCTTAAGAGCAGCCGCCAACCTTGCAGCTTCGGTTTTGGCCTTTTCTTCTGCTGCAATTCGGTCTGCCTCAGCCTTGGCTTTCTCGGCTGCTAGCCTGTCTGCCTCCGCTTTGGCCTTCTCTGCAGCAAGTCGGTCTGCTTCCGCCTTAGCCTTCTCAGCAGCTAGCCGGTCTGCCTCAGCCTTAGCCTTCTCAGCAGCTAGCCGGTCTGCCTCTGTTTTAGCTTTCTCTGCTGCAAGTCGGGCCGCCTCTGCCTTGGCTTTCTCTGTAGCTAGTCTGTCTGCCTCCACCTTGGCTTTCTCTACTGCAAGCCGATCTGCCTCAGCCTTAGCTTTCTCTGCTGCAAGCCTGTCTGCTTCTGCCTTTGCCTTCTCCGCAGCAAGTCGATCTGCCTTCACTGCAGCAAGTCGGTCTGCCTCCGCCTTTGCCTTTTCTGCAGCGAGTCGA
>DATCHD010000054.1:0-24481 GCA_036508555.1 Prolixibacteraceae bacterium | reverse complement strand
GATTCGACTATAATATAATCACTTAACCCCTGAATCACAGTGATTTTATCCTTTGGCATGTTGACGATGCAGCCATCAGTTTCATATAGAAAGATTTTATTTCCCGCAACAGCATTGCCATTCTTGTCTAGCTCATGGTTTTCGTAGAGTGAACCCCAGGTTCCCAAATCGGACCATCCAAAATCTGCTGTCAGCACATAAACATTATCTGCTTTTTCCATAATGCCATAATCTATAGATATGTTCGGGCATTCGGAATAGGTTTTATTGATGAAAAAACATTCGTCAGGTGTATTGATTAACTTCTTGCCATTTTCGAAAAGGGAATTAACATCTGGTAAGTATTTCTCCAAAGCCTTCTGGATGGCAGAAACAGACCAGAGGAAAATCCCGGAGTTCCAATAAAATTCACCCATATCTACAAAAACTTTGGCCATCGCACGGTCGGGTTTCTCCGTAAAGGTTTTGACTTTGTAAAGATTTTCGAATCCGCTAAAATCAACTCTGTGGTTCACCTGAATGTATCCATATCCGGTTTCCGGTCTGGAAGGCTGTATCCCTAAAGTCAACAGAACATCCTGATCACCAACAAATTGAAGGCCTTTCTCAATTTCGTTCAAAAAGTGCTCTTCTTTAAGAATCAAGTGGTCGGAGGGAGAGACGACAATTTTGGCTGTAGGGCAGATGCTCAATATTTTATAGGTTGCATAAGCGATACATGGAGCTGTATTTCTCCGTATGGGTTCAAGCAGAACCTGGGACTCTTTTAAAAGAGGTAACTGCACCATTACTATCTCTTTATAATTCTCGCTGGTTACGACGAATATATTTTCTGCGGGCATTAACCTGTTAAATCGCTCAAAAGTAAGTTGTAACAAGGTCTTCCCAATGCCGAGGATGTCGATAAACTGTTTTGGACGATCAACAGTACTCAATGGCCAGAACCGGCTTCCGATTCCTCCAGCCATGATGACGCAAAAATTTTTATTATTTCCCATGTTTAGGCTATTTTGACCAAAATTAGAACATTTTTTCATATAAGACTCAATTTGTTTCCAAAAGAGAAGCTCATAATTTGTATTTTTATAAAAAAATTCCATGAAGATATTCAACGAAATAGGGAGTTATTTTTTGTTGATGTCACGCGTCTTCAGCAAGCCAGAAAAGCAACGGATTTATTGGCGTCAACTGTTACTTGAGATTGAGAAACTCGGGATCCAGTCACTTGGCATCGTTGCGATCATCTCTGTTTTCATGGGAGGTATTATCACCCTTCAGCTTACCTACAACATGTCCAATCCGCTCATGCCTTCTTACCTGATTGGACTGGGAAACCGCGATACCCTGATTCTTGAATTTTCTTGCACCGTTCTCAGCCTGATGATGGCCGGGAAAGTCGGTTCCAACATTGCCTCAGAAATCGGAAGCATGCGGGTGACCGAGCAGATTGATTCGCTTGAACTCATGGGGGTAAATTCCGCTTCTTACCTCATTTTGCCCAAAGTTATCGCTGTTGTTCTTATGAGCCCTATTCTATTTATACTTAGTGTTTTCTGCGGGATAATCGGAGGTTTGATTGCCGGACCGATTTCAGGAGTTGTCACAGTCGCTCAATATATGACTGGTATTAAGACCATGTTTGTCCCATTCTACATTACTTTCTCAATTTTGAAGACCCTGGTTTTTGGATATCTGATCGCCACCGTTCCAGCTTTTTATGGATATAATGTTCAGGGAGGAGCGTTGGAAGTAGGGCGTGCAAGCACCCGCTCAGTAGTAAGTACCAGTATCCTGATACTCTTTTTTGACCTGATTCTGACCCAATTGCTATTCAAATGATTGAGATAAAAAACATACGCAAGTCATTTGAAAACCGGGAGGTACTCAACGATATCTCGACAATCTTTGAAAAAGGAAAGACCAACCTGATCATTGGCCAAAGCGGTTCTGGTAAGACAGTACTGATAAAATCCATAGTCAGGCTTCTGGAAATTGATGGGGGCGAGATTCTCTTTGATGGCAGAGATATCAGGAAAATGAATTTCAGTACCCTGAAAATGCTTCGACAGGAGATGGGTATGGTATTCCAGGGAGGCGCCTTATTTGATTCATTAACCGTAGCCGAGAATGTCAGGTTTCCAATGGATATGTTTACTGAAAAGACCTCCGGCGAGAAAAATAAGCATGTTGATTTCTGTCTGGACAGGGTTAATATCAAGGGTTCACACCATCTCTACCCATCCGAGATTTCGGGGGGTATGCGAAAACGGGTCGCGATTGCAAGGGCAATCGCCCTGAATCCAAAATACCTGTTTTGTGATGAACCAAATTCCGGTCTCGACCCTGTTACCTCTATCCTCATCGATAATCTGATCAAAGAGATAACAGTAGAATTTGACATCACCACACTAATCAACACGCACGATATGAACTCGGTGATGGAGATTGGAGACAACATTTTATTTATATCGGAAGGGGAAAAGAGTTGGGAAGGAAACAACACCCAGGTGCTGTTTACCAGAAATAAAAAATTGAATGAGTTCGTTTTCGCATCACCCTTATCGAAACGAATTCGGGATCTGAAACAACGGGAGGACGACGAATGAAATACCGCCACATTTTTTACCTACTTGGCATACTGATTATTACAGCTTGTAATAATCTTCCCAAAGGCATATTGCCTGCCAACAAGATGGTGCCCATTTTGGTTGATATCCATCTTGCCGAGGCTATCAATAATCAGAAGTATAACATCTCCTTGTTGAGGGACAGTCTTCCGGAAGACCTTTTCCTTTCCATCTGCAGGAAACATAAGATAGAAACGACCGATCTGGGAAAATCATTGTTTTATTACGGGAAACACACCAGAGAATATATGCCCATCTACGACCAGGTGCTGGATGTGCTGAGCGAAATGGAGATAAAAGCAAAAGGTGATACCATCAGGACTCCAACTGTGGGTGGCTTTGACCTGGATACTTTAAAAACAAAGAAATCTTCTCCTCCCCCCGCGAAATCAGATATAAAGATAAAGTGAATCTAGTTTCGAAAAATCAACGCACACGAAAGATTTCGGCTCATCTGATCCTGGACGGAAGAGGGAAATGCTACTCAAAAGGTATTTTGACCCTCGATCAGGATGGAACTATTCTTGAAATTGAAGATACACAGGGCGCATTGCATGAATCGGCGGAGGTGGAATTTTTCAGTGGAGTGATCGTCCCAGGTTTTATCAACGCCCATTGCCACCTCGAATTGTCGCACATGCAGGACAGTTTTCAGCAGGGAACAGGATTTGTACCTTTCCTAAAACAGGTGGTAACCCAAAGAGCAAGTGAACCAGGAATCATTTTAAGTGCAGCTGAGAAAGCGGATATCCTCATGTACAAAAACGGCATCGTTGCCGTCGGGGATATCGCCAACGGAATCATTGCCTTCGAGGTAAAAAAGGGTTCAAAAATTGACTATTTTACCTTCATCGAAGCATTGGGATTCTCACCCGTCCGGGCGGAAAAAGCTTTTGAATGGGTCAAAAATTGTCTGGCAACCGCTGAAAATATGGGGTTAAAGGCATCGATCGTCCCTCACGCACCTTATTCAGTTTCGACTCCTTTGTTTAATGCCATTGCTGCGGAAGCTCAATTAAGTGATTCCATCCTTTCCATTCATAGTCAGGAATGCCTGGAGGAAGATGAACTTTATCAAACCGGCAGAAGCGGTTTATCTGATCATCTTAGGGATAATCTGGGTATAGATACTACTTTTTTTGTCCCTACCGGGGAAAGCGCACTACGCAGCATCTTAAAATATCTCCCCCCGGAAAATCACCTTCTTTTGATTCATAATCTTCATACCAGTCAGTCGGATCTGGATTTTATCAGCAGCATCCGCAGCCTCGGCAAAACCTGGTTTGTCCTTTGTCCGGGCTCCAATCTCTACATTCAACAGACACTGCCCGATGTGATGTTATTACGGAAAAACAAGGCACAAATCTGTCTGGGTACAGACAGCCTCGCCTCCAACCATCAATTATCAATTCTGGAAGAGATGAAAATCCTTCAGAGTGCGTTTCCGGATTTATCTGTGAACGAACTTACCACATGGGCCACTTATAACGGGGCAAAGGCCTTGAAAATATCGGATTGGGCCGGATCTATTGAAGTTGGCAAGAGACCGGGGATCAATTTATTAACAGGGTTCAGCCTGGTTGACAAGAAGCTGCTTCCGGGTACGGTGGTAAGAAAATTAAACTAGAATATGGCAACTTTTTTGTTTGATAAAACAATTTTTGGTCCTGTGATCAGCAGGCGGCTAGGAGTCTCGCTCGGCATCAACCTGCTGCCCAATGATACAAAATTGTGCTCATTTGATTGCATTTACTGTGAGTGCGGATGGAATCCCGCGAAGGGTAATAATAAGACACAGCTTCCCGGAAGAGCAGAAGTGGCTTCTTTGCTGAGGCAGAAACTATTTGAAATGAAAAATGTGGCGAATCTGCCGGACGTCATTACTTTTGCCGGAAACGGTGAGCCTACAATGCACCCTGATTTCGATTTAATAGTTGAGGATACCCTTCTTTTACGGAACGAATTATCGCCAAAATCAAAGATCGCAGTACTCTCCAACGCGACAATGTTGCACAAACCCAGAGTGGTGGAAGCCTTGAGAAAAGTGGACGATAACATTCTTAAACTCGATTCAGGAGTTCTGGATACCATCCTCCTGCTAAATCGACCTATCGTGAAGTTGAATTTGGCAACGCTGATCAGTCACCTGAAAAAATTCGAAGGGGAATTGATTATCCAGACCATGTTTCTGAAGGGGACTTTCGGGGGAGTGAGCTTTGATAATTCCACCGCTTATGAAGTGGATCAATGGATCAGTCTTTTAAATGAAATCCAGCCCAAGATGGTCATGATCTATTCTATTGCAAGGGATACACCAGCCGAAAATCTGATAGGAATCACTTTGAAGAAACTAAAGGAAATTTCGTTGAAAGTCGAACATGAAACAAATATTCCTGTCCAGGTAAGCGGATGAAAGCAACGCAGATAGAGATTTTACAATTAACAGAAGGAGCCAGAGAAGCAAAGGGCACGGCGGTAATCATCGATGTGTTCCGTGCATTTTCGACCGCTTGCTACCTGATGGCAGCGGGTGCAGAAAAGATCATTCCGGTGCTGCATGTCGAAGAGGCGTTGAGGTTAAAGGAAATGTTCCCTGCGGCCATCCTCCTTGGGGAGAGAAATGAGAAGAAAGTACCCGGATTCGATTTTGGAAATTCTCCTACTCATCTTCGTGAGATTGATTTTCGCGGTAAAACTATCATCATGACAACCAGTTCAGGGACTAAAGGATTGATGAGTGCAGTCGACGCAGAGGAGATACTAAGCGGCAGTTTCGTCAATGCAGGAGCGATAATTGAATATATCAAAAGAAAAAATCCCGTGCATGTCAGCCTGGTTTGCATGGGATATGAAGGGCATACTCCTACCCAGGAAGATACTTTTCTGGCAGAATATGTAAAGGCGAAATTGTTGAATCAATGCGTTGATTTTGATTCAATGAAGACGATTCTCTCCACCGGTGACGGTGCACGTCTGCTGGATCCGGCTAATAGTGAATGGTCGCCAGCAAGCGACTTTGATCTCTGTCTGGATCTCGACCGTTTCGATTTTGTCTTAAAATTGGTAGACGAAAAAGGGATCAAGTACTTAAAAAGGCAAATTATTGACTGATATTATTTGGCTATTTTTGAGGCATGAAAAAATACAATTTCGACGAAATAATACCCCGCAAGGGAACTGATTGTGAAAAGTACGATCATCTGGCCAGTCATTTTGGGAATGGGAACGCCATACCAATGTGGATCGCAGACAGCGATTTCAGGGTACCTGATTTTATTACTTCAGCTATACGATACCGGGCAGATCATGAAGTTTACGCTTACTCTTTTCGTCCTGACGGCTATTACAATTCAATTATCAGATGGCAGCAGCAGCGTCACAACTGGCTAATTGAAAGGGAGATGATCCTTCCAACTCAGGGAGTCGTTTCTACACTTTCCTCTATCATTATGGCATTCAGCAATCCCGGAGACAAGATTATCATACAATCTCCGGTTTATACACCTTTCTTTTCCTGTGTCAAAGAATGTGGGAGAAGGGTGGTAGAAAATCCCTTAATAATTGAGAATGATCGTTATTGTTTTGATTTTGATGATCTTACGGATAAGATTGATCAGAACACCCGAATGCTTATTTTATGCAATCCGCACAATCCGGTCGGAAGGGCTTGGACGAAAGATGAATTGGAAAGATTGGGAGAAATTTGCTTAAGAAATAACGTGCTGATTATTTCGGATGAAATCCATGCTGACCTGGTTTTCACCGGTTTCAGACACTTGCCTTTGCCAACGATTTCTGACAACCTGGCAGCCAATTGCATTGTTTGCATGGCACCCAGCAAGACTTTTAACATTGCAGGACTCGCCACTTCCTATGTTATCATACCTGACAAGAAGATAAGGCAGCAATTTGATCAATTCTTGCGTACGCTGCATTTGACTTCTGGTAATCTCTTTGGGAATGTTGCACTTGAAGCGGCGTATCATCACGGCATGGATTGGGTCGATCAGCAGAATGAATACCTGGAAGGTAACCGCGATTACCTGCTGAATTTTATCAACACAAAAATGCCCAAATTAACCATGACCTTCACAGAAGCCACTTACCTCGCATGGATCGATTTTAGCGAATATGGCATGAGGGAATCTGATATGAACAGATTACTGATTGACAAGGCTGAAGTTGTGCTTAACAAGGGCTCCATTTACGGTAAAAAAGGAGAAGGATTCTTTCGGCTGAATTTTGCCTGTCCGAGACAGGTATTGGAAGAAGCACTCGTACGAATTGAAGAAGTTTTGGGAAGTGTAGCGTAAAATTATTTGATTCTGTAAACCACGGAATCTGCAAATTTTCTTAGTTCAAGTTTATCATTATCAGGTAGATCTAATTGATTTAACGCTTCAAAGGCTTTACCATGATATTCGTTCATCAATGCTTTGGTGGCATCACTGGCACCTGAGTTAGTGAAGATTTTCCTGACCGCTTCAATCTTTTGCGGCGCATCAAATTCTGATTTTTCGAGCCAGTATTTCAACGCTGCGCGATCTTTTTCGCAACTCATTTCCAGCGCTTTGAGCAGAAGAAATGTTTTTTTGTTTTCACAGATGTCTCCACCAATTTTCTTTCCAAAAGTATTTTGGTCACCAAAAACGTCCAACCAATCATCCTGCAGTTGGAAGGCAATACCGATCTGAATACCAAAATCGTACAACAAACGGCAGAAGTTATCATCCCCACCTGCTAAAAGTGCACCCGTTTTTAGACTGCAGGCAATTAGCACTGAGGTCTTCAAGCGAATCATTTCCAGATATTCAGAAATTGTTACCTGATCTCTTTCTTCAAATTCCATGTCCAGTTGCTGCCCTTCGCAAACTTCCATGGCAGATCGTGAAAAATGAGCCAGCACAGCAGGAAGTTTCGAAGAATCACACCTGGACAAGAATTCAAATGCCATAATAGACATGGCATCTCCGCTCAGGATGGCGCTATTTTCTCCGTATTTGATATGCACGGATGGCTCCCCTCTCCGTAATCCAGCATGATCCATGATGTCGTCGTGCAGGAGTGTGAAGTTATGAAAGAGCTCAATGGCGACTGCTGCCGGGAAAACCCCATCAATATTATCTGAAAGAAGGGACGCAGCATGAAGCATTAAAACAGGGCGGATTCTTTTCCCACCTCCCTGAAGTGAATAGGCTATTGGATCATAGAGTTGAACCGGGTCAGTTGATTGTATGGTCTGAACCTCTTTGTGAAACACAGTTTCAAAAGATGCCAGTAGATTTTGAAAGGAGAGCATATTTTACTTGTTGTCAGATTCCGTTTCAGGAACGACAATATCATCATTGAGCATCTTGCAGTGACCAACAAAACGGGCACCGGGTTCAACGGAGAGTTTGCCCATGGTAAGATTCCCTGTAATCGTGGCACTTGCTTTCAGTGAGAGAAGCTCTTTCACAACAATTTCGCCCTTGACAAAACCCATAATTTCAGCACTGCTGCAACGAATCGTGCCGGTAACTTTTGATTCCGGACCAACCACCACTCTGCCTTTGCAATCAAGGTCACCCTCCAGGATTCCATCGATGCGAATATCTCCGTTCGACTCAATATTGCCTTTAATCCTGGTATCCTGAGCGATGGTATTCAGGGCTTTTACTTCGCTAATGATTGGTTTTGACATGTTTGCAGAATAGGTTCTAAATTAAAATTTAGACAGCTGCGCTTTTCTCAATTGCCAGTTTCCCTCTGTAATATCCGCATTCATTGCAAACAGTATGATATTTAACTGCTGCTCCGCAATTTGAGCAGGATGAAATCTGAGCAGGAATTGCTTTGTCGTGTGTTCTGCGCTTATCTCTTCTTGTTGAGGAGTGTTTGTGCTTAGGATGTGCCATTTTTAATATATTTTACTTTAATTACCACTAAATTTCTTTAACTCATTCCATCTCGGATCTACCGGTTCGTCTAAAGTCTTGCTGTGGTGCCTGAGTTCCTTCAGTTTTTTTAACATGACCGGATCACACAGACTGATTCCATCTTCTCCATCCGGATGAATTCTCCTGATAGGCAAACTTAAAATCACGAATTCGTAGATATACTGTGCAGCTTCAACTTGAAAATCAGTAGGATGAAGATAAATCAGTTCGGCTTCATCTTCGACCGGTTTTTCACTGAATTTGACCAGCAACTCCCTCTTGCTTTCCACGGGATAATCAAAATTTTCAAGACAACGGTCGCAGATCAGTTCCACAACACCCTTGATTGAAAAGATCAATTTTAAATGAGTTGAACGTTTTTCGAGTTCAACTCCAATATTGAGCTTCCCTTTCTTTACCTCCGATCCTTCAAATTCCGCGAAGAAACGATCATCGACTGCAAAATCAAAATGATGCTTTCCCTCACTCAATCCTGAAAATGGAAGGGTATATTGCGAAAGGTAGTTCATAAATTTCCTTCTTAAAAAGCTTGGCAAAGGTAAAAAAAATATTAAATAATTAATGTGGAAATGTTTTTCTTACAGCCTCACAGATTCCTTCCACATCAAAACCACATTCCCGGTAGAGTTCCGGCTGGGTTCCGTGCTCCACAAAGCGATCTGGTACGCCGAGTCTGACAACAGATTTCTTATATCCTTTGGTCGCAAAATACTCCAACACAGCACTTCCGAAACCGCCATCGATTACACCATCTTCAACCGTGATGATGCGGTCGAACCGAGCAGCCACCTCGTCAAGTATCTCTTTGTCAATAGGTTTCACAAATCTCATATCGTAATGTGCCACCGAAATATTTTCTGCGGCAAGGATATTTACAGCCTTGGCAACAAAATTTCCAGGATGCCCGATCGTAAGAATGGCGACATCTTGTCCGTCGACCATTTTTCTTCCCTTCCCTACCGGGATTTCGGTAAAGTCGACCTTCCACTCCTTGTGTTTGCCTACTCCCTTTGGATAACGGATCGCAAAAGGGCCCTTGTCAGGAAGCTGTGCCGTGTACATCAGATTCCTCAGTTCAATTTCATCCATTGGGGCAGAAACCGTCATATTTGGGATGCTTCTCATAAATGCCAGATCGAACACACCATGGTGGGTGGCTCCGTCAGCCCCGACAAGTCCCCCACGATCCATGCAGAAAACGACGTTCAGCTTCTGTAGCGCAACATCATGAATAATCTGATCATAAGATCTTTGCATAAAGGACGAGTAAATATTCACGAAGGGGACCTTCCCGGCTACGGCCATCCCTGCAGCAAAAGTTACTGCGTGGGGTTCTGCTATACCAACGTCAAAGGTTCTCTGAGGCAGGACGTCCATCATAATATTCATGGAACAGCCAGTAGGCATTGCAGGGGTGATCCCGACAATATTTTCATTCAGAAGGGCCAGTTCAAGCAGGGTCTGTCCGAAAACGACCTGGTATTTAGGTATTTTGGATTGCGAATCAGAATCATCGAATATTTCGCCAGTCGCGACATCAAATTTTCCGGGAGCATGCCATTTCGTAGCATCATTTTCCGCAGGGATAAAACCCTTCCCTTTTTTGGTCATAACATGAAGAAGCTTTGGCCCTGGAATATCTTTGATGTGCCTGAAAATCCTGGTAAGTGCGATCACATCATGTCCGTCCACCGGACCGAAATAGCGAATGCCAAGGGTCTCAAACAGGTTGCTGTCGTCAAAAACCATCGATTTCATAGCGTGCTGATGTTTGCGCAAAAACCAGATCATGTTCATACCGGGATTTCTGAAATGCTTCAGCACTCTCCAGACTCCCGACCTAAGCCGGTTGTAAGCCCTGGATGTCTGCATCCTGACAAAATACCTGCTGAGGCCACCGACATTTGGATCGATAGACATGTTGTTGTCATTCAATATAACCAGGATATCGGCATTGGAACCACCGGCATTGTTAAGGCCTTCAAAAGCCAGTCCACCTGTCATGGAGCCATCGCCAATGATGGCGACTACCTTGCGGTTCGTCTCACCGTTCAGTTTGGCGGAAACCGCCATACCGAGGGCAGCAGAGATCGAAGTAGATGAGTGACCCACGCCAAAAGCGTCATATTCACTCTCCGACCTGTTCGGGAAACCGCTCAATCCTTTGTACCTTCTGTTGGAGTGAAATTGTTTTCTTCTGCCCGTAAGTATTTTGTGACCGTATGCCTGATGACCAACGTCCCAGATCAGCTTATCGTAAGGAGTATTGTAAACATAATGAAGTGCAACAGTCAGATCGACAACACCCATACTGGCTCCAAAATGACCAGGATTGCAGGAGGCCTCCCGAATAATCAGCTCCCTGAGTTCGGCACATACTTTTGGTAAATCCTTTTCATTAAGTTTTTTAAGATCAGATGGATAGTCGATATTTTCAAGAAAACCTGCCATTAAAACCGAACTTTTGGAATCAAAAAATGAATGTCAAATCAGGCTACAAATATAAACTTAATTAGTCTTATTTGACCAAGCGGTTTTCAGGGAATGTGCCTCTAATAACTCCACAAAGAGTTCTCCCCCCTGGGAATAAAGAAGCAGACCTTCCTCCTTCTGTGTTGGTAAAAAGCAGGTGCTTATGGCCATTTCGCCACCGTTGATAAAGATTTCAAGAGAGGAGCGGTCCAGGAGAATCTCAAACTCAATTTTCCCATCAATGGGTTCAATGGTCACTTTACTTCCATTGACGTCCAGTATTTTTTTGGCAGTATCGTAATGGATATCAGTTCCATTCGATTGTTTCCCGTTGCGGACTATGAATCCAAAACTATCCGCTGTTTTTGGCATCAATACCGTTTTAATATAAATGGCGTCACCTTTTAAGCCTCCAAGTAAATTGTCGTTAAGTCCGGGGATGATGTTTTTATTCTTCTTAATCAACTCATGATCAAACAGCGTGGAAATTGCTGCGATCGGTTTCCTGCAAAGGATGGGGCCCTTTTTCGATGACCTGAGAGAAAGTTCAACGGGGAAACTCATTTGACCGTTGAAAGCCATATCCGGATATTCACCCCCCTTCATCCAGGCCATTTGGATCACTTTTGAGTCTGGTGAATTTGAAACGGTCTGGGTGGCAAAGAAATTTTTCCCACAATCGAGTTTCTGCATCCCGGTCTCGGGCTTAAAAGTGATGCCGTCGAATGAGCCAACTTTATAATCTCCGCTGCCGCTCAGAACCACCCATTTCTTTTCAGAAGATTTCCCTTCAAACGACACTTCAAAAATATCCGGACATTCGGTGAATCCCTCCAGATGACTGCCCAACTCCCATTGCAGCAGATCTTTTGAACTGTAAAATGAAATACCAGTACCTTTTGAACCCGCAGGAATTCCCCTGTACAAAGCCATAATCCATCTCCCCGAGGGCGCATGATAAAAGACCTTAGGATCCTGGGCATCCTCGCCGGGATTGCTGATGACAGGATTTTTGGCATATTTCGTCCAGGTGGTCCCTCGGTCATTGCTAAAAGCCATATTCTGATTTCCCTGGCTGTCAGAATAAAAAATCAGCATTGTCTTATCCTCTTTCTGCTGCAAACCGGATACGTTCAAAGAATCGATTACCGCACTTCCCGCCATCGGACGGAAGGTAGCCATATCAATGGCTTTTTCATCAGGCGTGAAGGCGTTCGGCAGATGTTTCCAATGAATAAGGTCCTTGCTGACACTATGCCCCAGCTCACTGGTAAATATTTTTTTATCGATCGAAATATTCTGATGAAAGAGATGATACTCCCCCCGGTAATATACTATCCCATTAGATTCAAATAACCAGTTCTTTTCAGGAGAAAAATGATATTGTGGCCGTAATTTCTCGTTGTAATATTTAGTATCTGATTTCGCCGAAATGAGTATTAAAAGTACAGTGATAGAATATATTAGATACTTCATGGTATTGGGAGTTAAGATTTGTTGGTATCCCCGAAGGAATCTATTCAAATATACTGTTTAAACGAAAACAATGTCGCGAGACTGGCAGAATTCTGCTTCCAGATATAAAATTGTAATTTTGGCCTGCTTAAATCATTGAAATGATTGATAAAAATATCGAAATAATGGCTCCGGTTGGTTCTTATGAATCACTTATGGCAGCTATCCAAGCAGGTGCTGGCTCTGTGTATTTTGGGGTTGAACACCTCAACATGAGAGCCAGATCGGCCAATAATTTCACCTTGGAAGACCTGAAGGAAATTGCACGGAGAGCTGGAAATGCAGGGGTTAAGACCTATCTGACGGTTAATACGGTTGTTTTTGACGAAGAGGCTGAAACGGTTAAGAAAATCGTTCAAGCGGCCAAAGAGGCGGGCGTTTCTGCCGTTATCGCCTCTGACCTGGCGGTCATTCAGGCATGCAGATCTATCGACCTGGAGGTGCATATTTCGACACAATTGAATATTACAAATTATGAGACGGTCAAATTTTACGCGCAGTTTGCCGATGTGATGGTGCTGGCTCGAGAGATGAATATCGGTCGGGTGTGGGAAATTTCTAATAAGATCAAAGCGGATGATTTGCGGGGGCCGGGAGGAGAACTCATCCGCCTCGAGATGTTTGTCCACGGAGCCTTGTGTATGGCAACCTCCGGCAAGTGTTATCTTTCGCTGCATGAGATGAATTCATCGGCTAACAGAGGATCCTGCATGCAAAGTTGCAGGAGGGCCTATACCGTTACCGACAAGGAAACAGGGGCAGAACTGGAGATCGACAACGAATACATCATGTCTCCCAAAGACCTGAAAACCATTGGCTTCCTGAATAAAATACTCGATGCTGGCGTCACAGTCCTGAAAATCGAAGGGCGTGCACGAAGTGCTGATTATGTCAAATGCGTGGTGGCGTGCTACCGCGAAGCCGCCAATGCTTATCTGGAGGGTACCTTCAACGCAGAGAAGGTTGCGGACTGGGATGATCGGCTGGCCACCGTTTTCAACCGCGGATTCTGGGATGGGTATTATCTGGGTCAGCGGTTGGGTGAATGGAGCGGCAATTATGGATCAATGGCCACAAAAAGAAGGGTGTACCTCGGAAAGGTCACCAATTACTTTACCAACATCGGCATCGGGGAATTCAAGCTCGAAACCGGTTCCCTGAAACCTGGCGATGAAATAATGATTACAGGACCCAGCACCGGTGTGATTCAAACTGTTGTCGAAGAGGTGAGGGTCGAACTAAAACCGGTAGAAGAAGCGCCCAAGGGAAGTTATTGCTCGGTGGCGGTGCCTTCCAAAGTCAGAAGATCCGATAAAATCTACAGGATTGTCGATGCATCCCAGGTAAAATCACAATAGATTATTGCCTTCGTTGGCTTTTCCCTCGTTTAAATGCTATTTTTACCTTTGAATAGTAAACTGATATGGGGAAACGCCTGTTTATAATCTTTACCGTCCTTTTAATTGCCGGAATGGCTGCCGGATGGTATTTTTTTGTCAGGGAATCAAAATACTTCGGGACCTCTCCGCTCAAGGCCGTTCCCGTGGAATCTCCGTTTTTTGTGAGAATCAGAAACTTGGGGGACTTTGCCTCAAAAACGGTAAAGAACCCTGGCTGGCAATCGATGCAAGGCATTCATGAAGTTTCTTTGCTTTACAACGATCTGGCATTCATCGACTCGCTAAGGAATAATAAAAAAGAGGATGGAAATTTTCTCAGTCAAAAAGAATTAATTGTGGTGCCGACGGATAGCTCGAAGCTTTACCTGGCCGAAATAGGAAGTATAGCAGAGAAGAACAGCATTAACACATTTATCCGGAACTATTTCCAGTCCAGAAATATTATTCCTGCAGAGAAAGAGATTCAAAATGTTCCGGTTCAATTCTATGAATGGAACAAGAATGGGGCAACCCAAAAGACGCTGGTAACTTTTTACAAAGGCTTACTGATGGTCAGCAATGACAGCTCGTCTATTGTGAAAGCCATCGAACAACTGGATCTTCCTTCTCTGCTGGATGATCCTTATTATCAAAAGGTTAATAAAAATTCGACCGAAAATGCAGACCTGAATATCTATATCAACCACAAGACGCTGCCGGGATATTTGGCCCGATATTATCAGGTTTCACCTTTGCTCGACCTGTTTTGGCAAAATTATGCCAGATGGACGGAAGTTGATGTTATCCAAAAGAGTAATCAATTGATGATCAACGGCTATTCTGTTCCGGATTCGATATTTGTCAGCTACCTGGATGCCTTTAGGAATCAAAAACCTCTTCCGGGCACCCTTCTAAAATACCTGCCTGCTACCACGACGTTTTTTGTGTCACAGCAATTTTCCAATCCTGTTCAATATCTGTCTGATTACAGATGTTTCCTTCAAAAGTATAAGCAATCAGACGATTATGAAACCTATCTTAATGAACTTTCCAAGAAACTGAGCCTGGATATCAGGCAATATTTGAACTCGAACTGGTCAGGTGAAGCAGCAGCTTTCTTCACTAATCTTAATCTGGAAGAAAAAACGGACAATCGTTTTCTGCTGTTGAAAGTCAGACCCGGAATAAATGATCCATTGATTTCTGCCGTTAAAAAATGGGCAATAGCTAATAAAAAGGAGTCTGCTGATTCAGGTTTTGAAGAAGCTGGTAAAAATAATATCTGGAATGTGCCTACCCTTAATTTCGGAACCCTGATCAGTGCCTTGTGTTTTGGCTCTGTTGAAACACGATGGATGACCGCTGGAGACGGCTTTATTTTAATGGGTGCGACACCGGGATCCCTAAAACGATACATGAACCTCCTTCAAAGAGGGGAACTTCTTCAAGAGACTCCGATTTATTCCGGATTCACTTCCGGACTGGCAAGAAGCAGCAATTTTTTTGTTTGGAGCAGGCCAGGACAATCAATTTCGTTTTTTGAAGATATTTTAGTGCCGGAACGCTATCGAAGTTTACAAAGAGAGTCTTCAGGTCTGTACAAGTTGGAAAATATTACCTGGCAGTGGGGATTCGAAAATGGAATGGTTTATAATACTGCAAGTCTTCATATTAACCCGGATGCTGTACCAGTTCAGGATCCATTTTGGAAGTATCTTCTCAAGGCAAATTTAAGGGGGAAACCAATTTTTGTTTCCTATTCGGGGAATAATCCACAGAAAGACCTCGTCTTCCAGGATGCCGACAATAACCTGATCGATCTTGATGCTGATGGCAGCGAACGATGGAAAATCAAGCTAAAGGGACCTGTCATGGGCGAGATTAAGCTGATTGATTATCGCAAAAATGGTGAATTCCAGCTCCTTTTTAATACGGAGGAGGCGATTCATCTGATTGGCAGGAATGGGATAGAATCAAGAAGTTTTCCGGTCAAGCTGAAATATGGGGCAACCAACGAGGTTTCTGTCGTCGATTATGATGGAAAGAAAGATTACAGGTACCTTATTGCCTGCAAGGATCGGAAAGTGTATAATTTTGACAAAAACGGGAAACAATTGGCAGGATGGCAAATCAACCAGAGCGCAGAACGGGTGGAGCAACCTGTTCGATATTTCAAGTCAGGAACGAAAGATTACCTGGTCTATTTTGACAGGAACCGCACCTATATCATCGACCGGCAGGGCAAGGAAAGGGTTAAAGTGAAAGGTGATTTTGTACATTCCGGGAATAATATCTCGCTCATTAAAATGGATAAGAAAACGCCGATGATGGTGACCACTGATGATCATGGAAAACTGAGATTGATCGGATTTGATGGCTCCGTGCAGAAAATTAACGCTGGAAATTTTTCTGCCAATCATTTTTTCCTTCCGGTAGATATCGAAGGTGATGGGAGCATTCAGTTTCTGTTCGTAGATAAGCAGATAATTTCACTGTATGATGATGCTGGAAAGCTGATTTTTACTCAATCCCTGAAATCCGAAATTGATCAGGCTCCTTCACTGTTTACGTTTAAAGGAGAAAAAATGATCGAATTAAGGTCTTCTGCCGAAAATAAAACCTTCCTGGTAAGAAAAGATGGCTCACTTTTTAATAATTTGCTGCCTTCAAACAGCACCCTGGAAGCGATTGGATTTTTCAATGCAAATATTGGGGTCTGTAATCTTATTGCCGGGACAAAGGATGGTTATTTATCAAATTTTCAAATGATCTCGAACGAGTAAAATTTACTATTTTTGTCAGCTGTTCAATTTTTATGTCATGGTACTCTTTATCATCTTAAGCATTGTTACTTTTTTTGACACAATTTTTATCCTGCTTTTGCTGTATTACGGCTTCAGGTTTTTCCTGAGGTATTTCGGACCAAGAGTGGTTGAAAAGGCGGCAGATAAAATTTACCGTGATCTTAAAGCCCAGGAAGAAGCCAGGAGGAGACCTGAATCTTCTTCACACGGGAACATAACTGTTGAACGAACTGACAGGAGAGAGAAAATCCACAGACGAAATGACGGCGAATATGTCGATTTCGAGGAGGTGAAAAAATAAAATTATACAATGAACCAGGAAGATCTTTTTAAGAAGCTGATCGCACACAGCAAGGAGTATGGATTTGTTTTCCCGTCCAGCGAAATTTATGACGGACTGGGAGCTGTATACGATTATGGCCAGAATGGTGTAGAACTCAAGAACAATATCAAAAAATACTGGTGGGATTCGATGATTTTGTTGAATGAAAATATTGTCGGAATCGACTCTGCCATTTTTATGCACCCGACCATCTGGAAGGCTTCAGGCCATGTGGATGCTTTCAGCGATCCGCTCATAGATAACAAGGATTCTAAAAAAAGATACCGTGCGGATGTACTGATCGAAGAGGAACTGGCAAAAATAGAAGCGAAGATCGACAAGGAAATTGAAAAGGCCCGTGGTCGTTTTGGCGAGTCGTTCGATGAGAAAATTTTCCGGGAAACCAATGTCAGGGTACTCGAAAACCAGCAAAAATGGGATGCGCTACACAATCGCTTCGCCCAGGCATTGAATAATTCTGATCTTGTTGAACTGAAACAGATCATCGAAGATAACGAAATTGTGTGCCCGGTTTCCGGTACCAGAAACTGGACCGAAGTCAGGCAGTTCAACCTCATGTTTTCCACAGAAATGGGCTCTACCGCGGATAGTTCCCTAAAGATCTATCTGCGTCCTGAGACCGCCCAGGGGATCTTTGTTAATTATCTAAACGTTCAGAAGACCGGAAGGATGAAGATTCCTTTCGGGATTGCACAGATTGGCAAAGCGTTTAGAAATGAGATCGTTGCCCGTCAGTTTATCTTTCGGATGCGCGAATTCGAGCAAATGGAGATGCAGTTTTTTGTGCGTCCCGGTTCCGAGTTAACCTGGTTCGAACACTGGAAAGAGACCCGGATGAAATGGCACAAGTCCCTTGGTTTCGGGGATTCCAACTATCGTTTCCACGTCCATGAAAAGCTTGCCCATTATGCCAATGCCGCGGTCGACATTGAGTTTAAGTTTCCCTTTGGCTTCAAAGAAGTGGAGGGTATACATTCCAGGACCGATTTCGATCTCTCGCAGCACCAGAAATTTTCCGGGAAGAAGATACAATATTTTGATCCGGAGTTAAATGAGTCTTATGTTCCTTTCGTGGTGGAGACTTCGATTGGTGTAGACAGGATGTTCCTTCAGGTGCTTTCGGCTTCCTATCACGAAGAAGAAATAGACGGCGGAGATGGCAAGAAGGATATCCGGGTAGTGCTAAGACTCCCGGCGCCCCTGGCTCCAGTCAAGCTGGCTGTTATGCCATTGATCAAGAAGGAAGGACTTCCTGAAAAGGCCCGCGAAATCATTGACGAGCTGAAGTTTGAGTTTAACTGCCAGTACGATGAGAAGGATTCTATAGGAAAACGTTACAGGCGCCAGGATGCCATTGGCACACCCTTCTGCGTAACGGTCGACCATCAGACCATGGAGGACAATACGGTGACCATCCGCTACCGCGATACCATGGAACAGGAGCGGGTGGCTATTGATGATGTAAAATCCATTATTGGAAAGCAGGTGAATCTCAAAACATTATTCGCTAAGCTAAGCTGATAAAAAAACCCGGTTGCAAGCCGGGTTTTTTATTGAAATTTTTTGAGACGATTACTTACTAATCTCCGACTCCAGTAGTTTTACAACTTCCGCGGTAACACTCTCGCTTTCAGCTTCTGTTGTAATCTTTTTCATGTACTTGATGACCTTGTCTTTGCCGACAATCAACAGAACACCCATCCCGTTGCAGTCTCCAAGACCCAGGGCAGTAGGTACCACACGGTTTTCGTCCAGCATGATTACTGAACCCGGGAATTGCTTCTCCTTTTGTCTGGCTTTCATCCGGATGCCTGCATTCGGGATCCAGGTATCCTTGCAATTAGCGATACCGATTCCCTGGTACACTTTTTCGTCGAATTTCTTCGCCTTGACGGCTTCAGAAAGCTTGTCGTTGACATCCTTTACGTCCGGATCCGTGTATTGAATCAGTAAGACTTTTTCTCCCACAAAGGGAATTGCCTTTGGTTGATTGTTGGGGTCAGAAATTAGGAGGGAGGTCATAGTCTTTCCGGTTGCATCTCCGGATTGTGCCTGTACAGCCATCGGAAGCAGGTAGAGGCAACAGATCATTCCTGCCAAAAATTTGATTCTTTTCATACTTTTCAATTAAAGGTTATTACTAAGATTGTTGTGTTATGCGCCAGTTGATTCAACGTCATTCCGGACTTGATCCGGAATCCCACAATTAATGAGTCCCTATGTTTGTAAGTTCTTTTAGTTTATTTGGCTGATTGAATATGATCAGGCGGTAATCATCTTCTCAAAGATTTCTCTTTGTTCGATCAGCGCCTTAACTTTATCTGCCGGATCGGTACGGCATTCCAGGAGTACCCATCCTTTGTAATTGTTTTTCACGAAGAGTTTCATCAAATCCTGGTAAGGATATGTCTTATCATTCAGTTCTCTCACGTGGCAGATATCCCCAAATCTCGCCTTTACCATATCAAAATTTGCTTCCAGTCCGCCGCCGTTCAAATCCTGAGCGTTGCAGTTCCAGCAAACCGTGGCATTGGGATGGTTAGTCACATCCATGATGGCTTTGATATTGAACACCTCCTGCGTTTCTTCCCCGTGAACCTCCAGTCTGAGTTGCTGGCCCATGTCGGCGCCAAATTTAGCCAGTTCATTCAAGGCTTTACCAATCTGTTCGATGGTTCTTTCATGAGGTACACCTTTGTGGAATCCGTTAGGCTTCACTTTTACCCCTGAGCCACCAATATCGCGGCTCAACTGGAAAAATGCCTTCGTTTCTTCGATGGATTTCTGAAGTTTTTCAGGCTCCACAAAATCGTACTGTTGATTGGTCCCCATTCCAACGATCTTAACAGGACTATCCTTGAATTTCTTTTTCACCAGCAGACGCTCTTCTTTGGTCAGAGCCGGACTCACCTTGTGTGCGTGCTCAACACGCAGCTCAACGCCGAGTATTCCTGATGCAGCAAGATTTTTAATCAGGGTATCCTGATCCCAGTCTTTCCCCCACAAGTAGGTCACAAAACCGAGTTTCATCGCCGATTTTTTAGCCTTACCAAAGGCAAATTGTCCTGTAGGCAGGATCATCGCGCCTGTCAGCAGTCCAGCGTTCTTAATAAAATCTCTTCGACCTTCTTTCAATTCTTTTTCCATTTTTTCAGTTACAAGATTTATGTATGGTTAATGAAGCTGCACAGATTCTCTGAACACAAATTTAACGAAATTATGTTCCGTTGTTACTTAAGGGGAAGTGTCTTCCCTTTTTTTCAGGTAGGCTGCTGCTATCCACAGATCCCACGGATGGGTAATCTTGATGTTTTCCGGGTTACCCGGAACCATAATTACAGGGAATCCGGAGGCTTCCACAACAGAGGCGTCATCGGTGAAAGTCGTGCGCCTGGTGTGAGAATAGGCTTTTTTCAGGATGGAAGTTTGAAAAATCTGAGGGGTCTGCACCGTATAGAAAAGGTTACGGTCGACGGTCTTGGAATGTTCCATAGTCCCGGTTCTCAGGGTTTCATTGAGCGGAAGAACGGGTATGGCAGCACCGGATCTGGCTGCCTGGTTGAAACAGTTTTCTATGGTATCCCTGGAAACCAGGGGGCGCACTCCGTCGTGAACAGCCACTAAATCTGATTCTTCCAATGCTTCCAGTCCGTTCTTAACTGATTGATAACGTGTGTCTCCGCCTTTCACGACCAGGTGAGGATGGTCAAATCCTTGGGAGATACATAATTCACGCCAGTAACTGATCTGAGATTCAGGCAGGACAATCACAACAGGCATGGTTGGGTCGTATTGAACAAAGCACAAAATTGTCCACATCAGAACTGGCCGGTTCTCAAGCAAAATAAATTGCTTGGGAATTTCGCTCCCCATTCTGCTGCCACTTCCTCCGGCAACAATGATCACGCTTTTTTTCATCTGCAAATCATTTTTATTCTACCCTTTGACTCTTGACCTCTTGACACTTTGACCCTTCGACAGGCTCAGGGACCGGTGTTCATTCCAATTGACGCTCCAATTGACGCTCCAGCAGATTTGCAATCTGCTGGTATACTTTTCCAACGGATTGCAAATCCGTTGGAGCGGGTCAGAGACCAAACTCATGGACCGAATGTACTAATTTCGATGACAAAAATAGCTTTACAAACCCTTTTAACTTCTCTGTTTTGATTATTTTTGATGAACACTTAAATTCTTTAGGTTTATGAAAGAAATACTCCGGTTTCTACAGGATCTTGAGGTGAATAACCAAAGAGAATGGTTCGAAGCCAACAGGGACCGTTATGAGAAAACGAGGAAACAGTTTTTAGATTTAACTGTCTGGCTGATTGATGAAATCAGGAAATTTGACACCGAAGTGCCTGTCCTGGATCCAAGAGATTGTATGTTCCGAATCTTCAGGGATGTCAGATTTTCGAACGATAAACGCCCATTCAAGACCAATTACGGTAGCTACATTACCCGGGGGGGCCGAAAATCCGGATCCGCAGGTTATTACATTCATGTTCAGCCTGGAGAATATTTTCTGGCGGGAGGCGTATATATGCCGCCCCCGGAGCACCTTCAGGCCATCCGGCAGGAAATATATTATCATCCGAAGGAATACTCCGATTTGTTGAATGGGGAACCATTTAAATCCACCTTCGACCAGCATTACTTCGACCCACTGAAAACGGCCCCTAAGGGCTATCCCAAAGATTGGGAATTTGTCGACCTTATCAGGAATCGCTCCTATGGGTTCGGTCATATTCTGACTAAAGAGGAGATTCTCTCTACCGGTTTGCCGGAGAGATGCATTCAGTTATTCAAAATTGCCTATCCGATGAACTGCTTTCTGAACAGGGCCATTGATGAAAACAATCCAGCATAAACTGAATAATATCCTTACTTTTGCGGCCAAAATATTTCCAATTTTATCACAACACGAATGAAGAAAATTCTCTTGGTCTTACTGGTTATGGTTTCGGCCTCCGCGCTTAAAGCGCAAAATATTCAATTACATTACGATCTCGGTAAAGACCACAAATATCTGTGGAACCATGTCGAAATGTTTAAGCCTGACAAATGGGGTAGTTCATTCTTCTTTATCGATATGAATTATGGCGAAGGCGGTGTACATGGCATGTCAATGGCCTATTGGGAAATCTCACGGGCGCTGAAATTTTGGAAGAGCCCTTTTGCGATTCACGTTGAATACGACGGTGGCTTTGGTCAGTATAAGACGACGAACCCTTCGAACGGGGCTTACCAGATCAATGATGCCTGGCTTTTCGGCGGCGAATACACGTGGAATACCAAAGATTTTTCGAGGGTTTTTACTCTTCAGGCAATGTATAAAAACATCCGTGATAAAAACAGCGCTTCTTTCCAGCTTACCGGTGTGTGGGCTATCCAGATGGCTAAAAACAAAGTCACCTTTTCAGGATTTGCCGATTTCTGGAGAGAAGATAATTTTATGGGGAACGGCGATCGGACCCTCTATGTGTTCCTGACTAAACCTCAATTATGGTACAATTTTACTGAACATTTCTCTGCCGGAACGGAAGAGGATATCAGCGCCAATTTCTCCGGACACGAAGGATTCATGATCAATCCAACCTTGGCTGCCAAATGGACTTTCTAAACAAAAAATAGCGATATGTTAGAAAAAAGTATATTTTTGCCCATGAAAACGGGTTGTTAGCTCAGTTGGTTTAGAGCATTACCTTGACAGGGTAGGGGTCACTGGTTCGATTCCAGTACAACCCACAGAAAAAATAATAAAAAATAATAAAAAAATCATGGTAATTGTTTAGGAATGTTCTGGCTTACAGGGGATGTTAAAAGATATCTTTCTTTATTAATTTTAGCATTTACATTTGTCTATTACACTAATGCTCAGGACAAACAACAGCAGAAACTGCATGTTATCATTATTGGAGCTCATCCTGATGATCCCGACAAGGTTGGCGGTACAGCTTATAAATGGGCTCAGCTGGGGCATGATGTACTGATGGTTTCCCTCACCAATGGTGATGCAGGACATCAGTCAATTAAAGCGAAGGAATTGGCAAAAATTCGTCGTGAAGAAGCCCGCAAAGCCGGAGATGTCATAGGAATACGGTATATAACCCTGAACAATCACGATGGCCAGTTAATGCCTACGTATGAGAACCGGTTGGAGGTAATCAAGCTTATCCGGGAACAGAAAGCTGACATAGTTATTTTCCCCCGGCAATATGATTATCACCCTGATCACAGGTATACTGGTACCCTTGTGCTGGATGCAGCCTACATGGTGACAGTGCCGACAATTTTACCCAAGGTGCCTCACCTTGAGAAAAATCCTTTATTCCTCTTTATGAGTGATAGGTTTATCCACCCTGAACCTTTTAAAGCGGATGTTTGCGTCGATGTGGATGATGTCATTGAAAAGAAAATGGATATGTTTCATCAACATAAATCTCAAATGTACGAGTGGCTTCCTTTTAACACGGGAACTCTTGATAAGGTACCGGTTTCAGATTCAGATCGGAGGACATGGATCGGAAAAAATAGAAAGGGTACATCTGATGCAACTCCTTACCGGGATAAATTAATTGAACTTTATGGAAAATCGAGAGGAGCCAAAATTGAATATTGTGAATCATTTCAGGATTCCGGGTACGGAACGAAACTAACCCAAGAAAACATCGGTTATTACCTTCCTTTCCTAAAATGAAAGCAGCAGGAGGAAATGTTTATCCCACCATTCACCAGATAAGGAATTCATTTCTGATACATGATAAGATGCTATACTAAGTAGATAAAAAATTGGAATAGAAGTATTGGCTTTCAATCGATATTTGTTTTCCCTTTTGAGGTATGGAAATATGACCAATTGGATAATTATTTAAATTCTCATATAACAATTACAATCATGATCAGAAAAATATTTTGCTTTATTGTTTTTGCATGTTCTTGCCTCAACATACTGCCTGTTTTAGCTCAAGGGAAGGTACAGGAAGCAGGCAAGCCTGCTTTACAAAGTACTCAGATTAATCTTTCTTCTGCTGTTCTTATCCTGGCCCCGGGAATGAGTGGCCCAGAAATAAAAGCTTCAGAAATGTTGCTTGATGAAGTTGAAAAACGAAGTTGGGTACATTGGCCTATTGCAGATCAATTGCCCGAAAGTGGTAATAAAGGCATCGTATTAGGTCAGCGGAAAGATTTAATTCGCGCGTTTCCAGCTCTTGCAGAAAAACTAAAAGATGCAGGTAATGATAAGTCTGAAGGGTATCGAATTGTTACCCTTGAATCAGGATTGGTAGTTGTGGCCGGAAATGATGCTCGCGGCGTACTTTTCGGAGCTGGCAGACTACTTCGAATGATGGATTATTCCAGAGGTACAGTTTCTCTTCCACACAAAATTAATTTATCAACT
>DATCHD010000053.1:0-6205 GCA_036508555.1 Prolixibacteraceae bacterium | reverse complement strand
AAATGACTAAACAAGAATTTGATAAGGAAAAAATTATTTCAAGATTACAATTTTTCAATTACAAGTACGAACTTAAAGGGACAAGATTAAAGATTTTTCTCCCAATGTTTTGTTATTTACAAGTTGATTTTCCGGTAGATAGAGTCAAAATAACTTCCCGTATTAATTTTGGATTCAGATTTCTTCCTGTTGAATTAAACTTTATAATTTATGGATTAATTCTTTATCTTCTGACATGGTTTCAATGGCCAGTTTTAAATAAAGGAATTTTTATGCTAATTGGAATATTCTTGCTGATATTTGTGATTTGTATAATCAAGATTGAGTCTATGAGAACCATAGTGCATAACTGGATAGAGAAAGATTCTTTAACATAAAGTTCAATTAATAAAGGCAGTTCAAATTTATTAAAAAACCTGCCCATAATAAATAGGACTTCATGTGGTCGGAACGACCCAGCATGAAGTCCCGGTTGCACAAGATCCCTGGCACAGACTCCATTTTCTATGTATTTATCAACGTTTTTTGTGACTATGCTGATTGGCTGAGCTAGCCTTTATCAGGTGTAATGAGGCTGGTTATTTCTAAACTTCCAACTACTTTTTGGATAATTGCTCCATCAGACAGTTGATTCTCCTAATTTTCAGGTCATTTACCATATATTGGGCAATACAATCCCATTCCTGCATTTAGACAGGTCACTAATGTATTAGAATTCAAACAGATAATTGTGCAGTTTGGTAAAGTACATTATCCGGTGAACGTATTCTGGGCAATAATTCAATAGTATGCATGATTCCTGTTTTGCAAAACGGACACTGATATCGGTCGAACCCGGTAATGCGCAAAATGCGTTCCTGTAAGGTTTCTTTGACTTTCGTCTCCGGCTTTTTAGCCTGCAATGGCCTAAGCTGATCCTTTTGCCTGCTGCTCAATATGCCGTAATACCTTATCTTTACGAAACGGGAAGGTAAGATATGCATGCAAAACCGTCGAAGAAACTCGACTCCCGATAGCTTTGTGAGCTTCTTCTTGCTGTTGTCTTTGTAGTCTTTATACCAGAACGTGATACCAGAATCGTCGATATTCTGAATCCGGTGATTGCTGATGGCTATCCGGTGTGTATACTGCCCAAGATATTTCACTATTTGCTGCGCATTTTCCAAAGGTGGCTCGCAGTATACCACCCACGGTTTTTTCCACGCGCAACTACAAGACAAAAATTGTCATAACTTTGGAAGGATAGTTACAGAGTGATAGAATAGATGACATTAAAATTATGATTAATGCAAAAATATCCATACGTTTTTTTGACGACCGCGAAGTGCGAGCCGTTTGGGACGAGCAAAACACCAAGTGGTGGTTTAGTGTGTTGGATATTGTAGCTGTGCTTACCGACCAAGACGACTACACCAAAACCCGTAACTATTGGAAATATTTTAAAGCCAAATTGAAAAAAGAAAACATCGAGTTGGTTAGTGCCACTACCCAACTGAAACTTTTAGCAAGTGACGGTAAACGATATTTAACCGATATGTTGGATTACAACGGCATTATTGCCTTAGGCAAAGAATTTCCGAGTAAAAAGGCAAACCGATTTATAGAATGGTTTACATACAGCAATGAAAGCATAGACGGAAAAAGCAAAACAAAAGCGTATGCCTTGTTTGAAAGTTCTTTTATTAACAGTATAGAAGTTGGGACAACCAAAGGTTTGCAACAAATACACGCTTATTTGTTTGGCGGATTGTATGATTTTGCAGGGCAAATCAGACAAAAAAATATTTCAAAAGGTGGTTTTCAATTTGCCGTATCACGCTTTTTATGCGACACATTAAAGCAAATAGAAGCAATGCCCGAAACTACATTTGACGAAATCGTAAACAAATATGTAGAAATAAACATTGCACACCCTTTTATGGAAGGCAACGGCAGAAGTGCCCGAATATGGTTGGATTTGATACTAAAAAAACGCCTCAAAAAAAGCGTGGATTGGAGTAAAATAAGCAAGCGAGATTATATGAGCGCAATGATGCTAAGTCCAACAAAAAGTAGTGTTCTAAAAATACTTTTGAAAAATGCGCTCACCACCAAAATAAATGACCGCGAAATGTTTATGAAGGGGATTGACTACTCATATTACTACGAAGAAAATGACTAAAGAAAAAACGGCAAAAAAGGGGCAGCACACAACGAAAAAATGAAAAGTGAAATGACAGTATAGAACACAACGAACCACAACACCATGTTAGAATTTAGCGGGCGGAAACGTGCAACTTGACAATGACAACAAAATATAAAATATTTAACGGTTTGACACAGTCTGCAAGAAATTGCCCGCCAAATCCAACATTAAACCATTGGCAGCCTCAGGTAATGGTTGAAAGTAAAGGTAATGGTTATGCCTGGGGTTTGGGAATAGCAATTAGACAAACACCATTTGGAATAATGTACGAATATGGTGGTGAAGTATAGAATCCTTATGGGTGAAAAATATGGTGTTTTGAAAATGCGGTTGTGAGGGATAATCTGAGTATAGAATAAACAGGGCTCAAATAGGAAGACCAACCTTTCGGGAGTTGTACTTTCCCGGTAGGTTGGTCTTCGCAGTTTAAAATTGCCGGCAAATCTATTTCTGAGATTTATTTCGCGGCAGTGCGGTCGTATTTGCAGCAACCTGGTAAGGCCTCATAAATTTTTGCATCAGCCTTGTGCAATGGTGTATCGTGACCCACCTTAGCAACAGCAGTTTCGATCTTATCGACAGAGGCTTTTGATGCGTCAAAAACGACAGTCAGGTCTTTGGTCGACTTGTCCCAAGCGGCCTTGCTGACACCCGGAACAGACAGTGCAGCTTTCTCGATGCGGGTCTCGCACATGCCACAATTACCGGAAACCTTGATTTTCTCAGTCTTGCTTTCAGCTCTCAGACTCTGAATTCCCAGCAGCATTACGGCTGCAAATAATAATACAACGGTCTTTTTCATTTTCAATTGTTTTTAATGATAAACGTGGTACTTCTTTTTGAATGCTAATTTATAGTTTTTTTGTCTTAAGCCTCAAACTGTTGCTGACAACAGAAACCGAACTCAAAGCCATGGCAGCACCTGCAATCATTGGGTTCAGCATAAATCCCCAAATGGGATACAATACTCCGGCGGCAACCGGTATGCCAATTACATTGTAGATAAATGCCCAAAACAGGTTCTGACGAATTGATCCGACCGTCAATTCAGACAGACGAATCGCCTTGGAGATGAGATGCAGATCAGATGAGATAATGGTCATCTTGGCGACATCCATGGCAATGTCCGACCCTTTTCCCATCGCAATACTGACGTCCGCCTGTGCAAGTGACTGTGAATCATTGATGCCATCCCCGACCATGGCGACGATCTTTCCCTGTTTTTGCAGCGCCTTAACGAAGTCGGCCTTCTCTTGTGGCATTACCTCTGCCTTAAAGTTTAGGATGCCGACTTTAGCCGCTACTGCACTGGCAGTCTGTATATTATCTCCGGTAAGCATGTAAACCTCTTTCCCCTGATGTTGTAACTCTGCAATGGCACTGGCTGAACTTTCTTTGATTTTATCTGCAATGGCGATGATGGCTGCCAGTTCGTTTCCTACAGCAAAGCAGACCACCGTGTTGGCCGCATTTTCCCATTCGATGATCTTTTTCTCCTGGGCTTCGGTTATCTTACCAGGAAACTCCTCCATCAGTCTTCGGTTCCCCACCAGCACCGTCTGGTCCTTGTATTCTGCCTTAACCCCTTTGCCGGTGATGCTTTCGAAGTTCTTCAGCAGGACTCTTTCGTCAGAATTGACGTTCAGGTGAGCGATGACAGCTTCCGCCAGCGGGTGCTCTGACAATGATTCGATGGAGTGCAATATTTTAATAGCCTCCATCTGTTTTGCAGCCGCAATGTTCCATAAGATGTTGTTAACAGCAGGTTTACCTTCACTGATGGTCCCGGTTTTATCCAATACAATGGCATTGACTTTGCAGGCAAGCTCCAGACTTTCGGCATCCTTGATCAGGATTCCATTCTCGGCTCCCTTCCCGATTCCTACCATGATGGCCGTCGGAGTGGCTAATCCCAGTGCACATGGACAGGCAATCACCAGCACTGAAACCATTGCCAAAAGTGCATGGGTAATCGTATTTTCCTCACCAAAGGTCATCCAGACAGCAAATGTAATAAGGGCGATGACCATCACCACCGGAACGAAGATTCCGGCGATCTTATCTACAAGTTTCTGCACCGGAGGCTTGCTGCCTTGTGCCTCCCGCACCATTTTGATAATCTGCGCAAGAATTGTTTCGCCTCCGACTTTTTGGGCATTCAGTACAAAGCTCCCCTTTTGATTGATGGTCCCGGCAAAAACTTTCGCCCCTGCGACTTTCCCGACAGGCATGGATTCCCCGGTAATCGTGCTCTCATCTACGAATGAACTTCCGGAAAGAACTTCTCCGTCAACAGGTATCTTATCTCCCGGTTTCACAACCAGGTGATCTTCTTTTTTTACCAGGTAGATTGAGATTTCAATTTCTGTGCCGTCGCTCTGGATTCGTCTCACCGTTTTCGGCTGGAGTCCTATTAATTTCTTAATCGCTGAGGAGGTATTTGATTTAGCCCTTTCCTCCAATAATTTTCCGAGTAGTATGAAGGCAATTACGACTGCGGAGGCCTCAAAATAGACAGGAGGGTGAATTCCCTGGTTGTGCCAGACTTGTGGAAAAATGGTGTTGAAAGTGCTGAAGAGCCAGGAAATTCCTGTACTCAGCGCTACGAGTGTATCCATATTGGCGGAACCACGCTTTGCCTGCTGGAAGGCACTCGTGAAAAAGTCGCGACCGAACCAGCCTACAACCGGGGTAGCCAAAAAAAGCATGATCCAGTTCGCATACGGCATATCCATCAGGAACATTCCGATCACAACTACCGGTAGAGCGAGAATGGAAGCCCAGATTGTCCTGCCGACCAATTTTTTGTAGTGTGATTTCTTCATCTCTTCCTGTTGGTTTTCACTGTCGGCTTCGATCAGCAGATCATATCCAATGGCCTGGATGGAAGATTTCAGCTCCTCCGCGCTGATGGACCCTTCTTCAAATTCCACCATCGCGGTAGCGTTGGCATAATTGACTGCCGCACGGACGACACCCTTAAGTGTCTTCAGCTCACTCTCCACTTTGATGGCGCAGGAGGCGCAGCCCAATCCCGTAACCGGGAAGCTCTTTTTAATGGTTGTTCCCATAACTTGTAATTTTGGATAAAGGTAAGGATCGGAAACAATGTTTGCAAAAATAGATAGAAATCGGATAGAAATCCCGATGGTCAATTTTACGAAATAACGTTGGTGCCGGTTACGTTCCAACTACAGCTTGAAGTTCACATAACTCTGAGCGGCTGTCGTATAAAGCATAATTGTGTTTCAATCGAACAACTTCGCCAATTACAATGATCAAAGGGGTCTTGTACTGAGTGGGTTGATCGATTGTTTTTTGAAGCGTCGTGTAGTGCTCCGCCTGATCGATGCCGGAAACATTGTATACCAGCAAAACAGGGGTATCGGCCGGCCATCCTTTTTTGACAACTTCTTCAGCAATCGTTCGAAGGTTAGATGCCCCCATGTAATACACGAGCGTTCCAGATAAGGGTACGTGGATGTCCCTGTTGGCATGTCCGGTAATAAACGAAACGGAGGAGGCAATTCCTCTGTGAGTTAGCGGAATATGCGTATAGGCGGCTGCTGCGAGCGCAGCCGTTATGCCAGGAACAACGCCTACCTCGATATGCCGTTGTTGTAAATAGGCAATTTCCTCCCCTCCATGGGCAAACATCATAGGGTCACCACCTTTGAGGCGAACAACTGTTTTACCCGAAATTGCGGCTTCATAAAGAAGCTCATTTATTTCACCTTGCTCGATGCTGTGGTTGCCTTTGCGCTTTCCAACATAAACTTTCTCTGAAGGAAATTTTAGAAGGAACTCTTTATTCAGCAGATCATCATAAAAAATGATATCTGCAGTTTTTATCAACTTGTACCCTTTTATGGTAAGCAATTCGGGATCACCCGGACCAAAACCAACCAGCCACACTTTACCGAACGAAGATATCTTTGTCATTTTCTAAATTTTCTTTGATTTTGTCCCGAATTGCGATGGCACGACGCACTTCCTGTGCGTTTGAGCCTACCGCAACGG
>DATCHD010000052.1:0-18374 GCA_036508555.1 Prolixibacteraceae bacterium | reverse complement strand
TACAAACCCCTACGCGGGATTTATCTTCAACCTGAGAAATAATTTCCGCGATCTGTTCGAAGACATAACCCAGATTGGAGCCCTGTCCAGCAGTATTTTCAATGACTGCCGTCACTCCGCTGGTCCTGGACAGAACATAATTGATTGATTCGGCAATATTGGTCAGGCAGTTGGAAATATCAATCTTCTGCAAATGGCTGCCCGGATGAAAGTTAAGAAACTTCAGTCCGAGTTGTTCACACCGCCGCATCTCATCCAAAAATGCCTCCCGCGATTTAGCCAGCAATTCCGCTTCCGGATGACCCAGGTTAATGAGGTAACCGTCGTGGGGTAGAATCATCTCCGGCAGGAATCCAAATTTCTCACAGTTGGCTTTAAACGAGGAGATGTTTTTCGCTGTCAGAGGTGGGGAATTCCACTGACGCTGATTCTTGGTAAATAAGGCGAATGCATTTGCTCCGATCTCTTTGGCATTGAGCGGGGCATTCTCCACTCCCCCGCCGGCACTCACATGTGCTCCTATAAACTTCATGGTAATGTATTTAGATAAAAAAATTACTTTCTTATACGATGTTGATAAGGAAGGGTTGAAGATAATTGAAAAATTTATCTGATATTCGTATTGAATTAAACTACGTAACCTTTCAAAACATGAAACTTCAAAGATTTTACTTCGTTGTTTTTCTTTTAGCTTTTTGCAGTTTGCAGGTCATGGCAGCCGACAAAGCCTCCAAAGCTAAGGCTGATTCCGTCAAAACAGGATGGAATTTTGGGGCACTGCCCGCTGTCTCTTTCGACACTGATTTGGGCTTTCAATACGGTGCGCTGGTTAATTTTTACAATTACGGGGATGGCAAGCGTTTCCCGAAGTACAATCACTCGCTGTATTTAGAGATTTCGCGCTTCACGAAAGGCAGTGGAGTCAACCGCTTTTATTACACTTCCGACCAGCTGTTGAAGAACTTCGATTTCTCCCTGGACATGACCTACCTTACTGATCAGGCGAATGATTTTTACGGATTTAATGGGTTTGAGTCGGTCCTGAATAAAACCTGGAATGATGACCAGTACGCTGGCAGCGATTACAAATCACGGATGTTTTACAAGTTTCAGCAGAAACTTTTCCGCTTCAAAGTCGACCTGCAGCACAAGATCGGTGAGTCGCATTTTAAGTGGGTTGCCGGACTTAACCTTCACAATATCAACATTTCATCTGTTGATATTGACAAGTTAAACAAGAATAAGAGCGGTTCCGAACTGCTTCCCAGTGTCCAGACTCAGCCTGGATTGTACGAGAAGTATATCCAGTGGGGAATACTCCCTTCCGGGGAAGCCGATGGCGGATTCGTTCCTGAATTGAAAGCAGGAATCGTATACGACACGAGGGATGTCACTGTAAATCCAATGAAGGGTATGTGGACAGAAGCAGTCATCACCACTGCTCCAAAATTTCTTGGCGCGGAAACTGGATTTTCACGTTTCTCGCTGACGCACAGGCAGTATTTTACCCTAATTAAGAATGACCTTTCATTTGCCTATCGGTTGGGATGGCAACAGACAATCGGCGGTCATGTGCCATTTTATTACCAGTCGCAAATGGTGACAACCGTCATGACCGGTTATGCAACGAATGGTCTGGGTGGCTCGAGATATCTGAGGGGCGCTCTCCGGAACAGGGTTTATGGCGATGGAGTTTTCTATGGCAACTTTGAGTTAAGGTGGAAATTTGCCCGGGCGAATTTTATCAATCAGAAATTCTATTTCGGACTGAATACCTTCCTTGATTTGGGGCAGGTGACGAAGAAGATCGTTATTCCGACAACCTTGACCTCCTTCATCGAGAACAGAAGCGACTATTTCGATCCGGGTGCTGAGAAAATGCATACCACATACGGTGCAGGGATACGCATAGTTATGAATCAGAATTTCGTTATAGCCCTCGATTATGGAAGGGCTGTAAACGAGCAGGACGGCAGTAAGGGTCTTTATATCGGACTCAATTATTTATTTTAAAAAAAAGCGATTCATGTTGATATTAATATCCAAAATCTCCCGTTTTCAATTTGTACCTTTGTCATTAACATGATACTTTATCACACAAAATTTCATAGCTATGGCCGAATTTAGTTACCAGAAGCCCTTTCCTGTCGGACAGGATACTACTCAATACAAGCTTCTTACAAAAGATTTTGTTCGAACCATTGAGGTTGAAGGAAGAAAGATCCTACAAATTGCCCCCGAAGGACTGGAACTCCTTTCCAGGGAAGCCTTTTCGGATGTTTCCTTTTACCTGAGGGCAACGCATCTTGAAAAGTTGTCTACTATTCTAAAAGACCCGGAGTCCAGCGACAACGATATCTTCGTGGCTTACACCATGTTACTCAATCAAATCATCTCTGCCGAAGGAGAATTGCCTACCTGCCAGGATACCGGTACCGCGATTGTCGTCGGCAAGAAAGGCGAAAATGTCTGGACCGGAACTGACGATGCCAAAGCCATTTCGAAGGGCATTTTTGAAACCTACCGGGATCGTAATCTACGTTATTCGCAGGTCGTACCGCTGACCATGTTCGACGAGAAAAACACCGGAAACAACCTTCCCGCCCAGATAGATATTTATGCATCTGAGGGTAATTCCTACGAATTCCTGTTTATTACCAAAGGTGGCGGGTCCGCCAACAAAACCTTCCTGTACCAGATGACCAAGTCTCTTTTGAATGAGGAGACACTGAAGAAGTTTATCAAGGAAAAAATCAAGGATCTGGGTACTTCCGCCTGTCCGCCGTATCATCTTGCTGTTGTGATTGGCGGTACTTCAGCCGAGGCAAACCTTGCAACAGTCAAAAAGGCCTCGGCCGGGTATTATGATCATCTTCCGACTTCAGGAAACGAAGGTGGTCAGGCCTTCAGAGATCTGGGATGGGAAGAGAAAATTACCGATATCTGTCAGAAGAGTGAGATCGGCGCTCAGTTTGGCGGAAAATATTTCGTTCATGATGTCCGGGTGATCCGTCTGCCAAGGCATGCGGCCTCTTGTCCGGTTGGGATTGGTGTGAGCTGCAGCGCGGACAGAAATATCATGGCAAAGATCACCTCCGACGGGATTTTTCTGGAACAGCTGGAAACGCATCCTGAACGCTTCCTTCCCAAGACTGCACCTTTTCTGCAACCGTCCGTTGAAATCGATCTGGACCGTCCGATGGAAGAAGTCCGCAGGGAACTTTCAAAATATCCCGTCAAGACCCGTCTGAGCCTGAAAGGCACACTCGTAGTGGCACGCGACATTGCCCATGCCAGAATCAAGGAGATGATCGACAACGGAGAAGAGATGCCGGAATATTTCAAGAAATACCCGGTTTATTATGCTGGTCCTGCCAAGACTCCGAAAGGCATGGCATCCGGCAGTTTCGGTCCGACGACAGCAGGAAGGATGGACAGCTATGTGGAGAAATTCCAGTCGTTGGGAGGGTCACTGATCATGCTTGCCAAGGGAAACCGATCTACCCAGGTCACGGAAGCCTGTAAAAAATATGGCGGTTTCTACTTGGGTTCCATCGGCGGACCGGCAGCCATCCTGGCCAAAAACAGTATTAAGTCAGTCGAGGTAATCGATTTCCCCGAATTGGGAATGGAAGCCGTCCGCAAGATCACGGTAGTCGATTTCCCGGCATTTATTATTGTGGATGACAAAGGCAACGACTTCTTTGCAGCGCTGAAATGAACTTCATCATTTGTATCGAATGGGAAGGCAGAAAAAGTTGAATTTTTCTGCCTTCCCGTTTTGGTGGAAGTAAAAAAGGTTTATCTTTGCAACACTTTTAGAGAAAGAAGGGAGCTTAGCTCAGTTGGTTTAGAGCATCTGCCTTACAAGCAGAGGGTCGTCGGTTCGATTCCAACAGTTCCCACCCTGAAATTCAGAGAGTTAGATTAATTTCTAACTCTTTTTTTTTCTCTAGGTGCAACAAATTGCTCCAAATGAGATTTGACCTGAGTAAAGGGGGATTTGTGTTTATTTTAGTTCATAATTTGTACTTCTTCCTCCTGCTTGTTCTTTTTGTAACATCCCTTTTTCTATCAGATTATTAATATCTCTTATTGCTGTGTCTTTCGAACATTTTGCAATTTTTGCCCATTTCGATGAAGTCAACTTGCCGTCAAATCCATCTAATATTTTATTTAATAATCTTTTTTGCCTTTCATTTATTATTGTCGTATGCTTTTGCCAAAAATCAGCTTTAAATAAAATCCGTTTTAATATTAAATCGGTAGAATTCAATGCGTTTATTAAACAACTCAAAAACCACTTGATCCATTCAGTTACATCAAGGTTTCCTTTTTGTGTTTTTTCAAGTATTTCATAGTATTGTTTCCTTTCAAGTCTGATTTGCGCTGACATACTATAAAATCGCTGTGTACTTTTGTCTGATTGTGCCAGTAGCATATCTGTCAATGCTCTTGTTATTCGACCATTACCATCCTCAAAAGGATGAATTGTCACAAACCACAAATGGGCAACTGCAGCTTTCATTACCAAATCAATTCCTTCGATTTTATTGAACCACTCCAAAAATTTCATCATTTCGTTTTCAACACATGATGAATCAGGAGCTTGGAAATGAACCTTTTCCTTTCCCATAGCACCCGAAACAACTTGCATGGGACCTGTAGTATCTTTCCGCCAATCAGCAACAGTTATCCTATACATTCCACTTCTCCCGGTAGGGAATAATGCTGCATGCCAATCAAAAAGCCTTTCAGCTGTTAAGGATTTATAACAATTCTGGGTCGCATCAATCATCATTTCAACCATTCCATCCACATTCCTATCAGACTCTACTGAACCCGCTATTACCATTCCCAGCCTTCTTGCTATTGATGAACGAACTTGGTCAGGATTAAGAATTTCACCTTCAATCTCTGTTGACTTTAAAACATCAAGTGTCAATGTATCGAGTAAGGCTTCATTTCGAAGGTCAAATCCTAATAATTCCATTTTACCAATTAACCTTCCTTGCAAATATCGCACTTCGCTTAAAAAGTTAACAAACTCATCAATTCTCCAGGTAAAATTTGGCCAATTATCTTTTTGATGGATAAAAATGCTCATTCGTTGTACAATTTGCTACGAATATACGGTATATTCATCGCATTTAAAAATTTATCGTTGCATATTTTGCGTCTAATATACAAATTATTCGTTGCACGGTGTTTCACTATCTGGTCCAAACGATCAAAAAAGGGGAAATTCCCTTTAATACAAGAATCCAAACAACCAAAGGGGAATTTTCCTTCCATCCGGAAATTCTATGTCATCAACTGCAATAAATGCATTCTCCAAACCTGCAATTTGCTTTGATTTTTTGGATGGGCCACCAACTTCGACAAGATACTTTCCGTCTACTAAAAAATCACCTGTTTCCGGATAAGATACGCTGTGTTTTACAAATAGCTGATTAAGGATGAATGTTTCACGCAAATTTCCGGTATCGGGCTTTTCGTTGCTCAAGGCATACATCAGATTTGTATTGTTCAGGTAGAGTTTATCTGGTTTATTCAGGTAATTAATGCCGAATATATCTTTTGATAGCCACTTGACAACCCCCGCCTTTTCAAGATAAAAGAGAAATTTCAGCAACGTATCACGCGTCGTATCCGCTTGCAAGGCGAGCTTCTCGATGTTTGGTTTATAAGGTACAATCCGCGAGAGTACAGAAAGCATTTTTTTAATTTTCATGACCGAGTAATAATCAATTTTGAAAATTGTTGGTAAATCACTCTCAAGTACCAGGTTAAGAATGTTGGTTAGTTTATCGTAATAATTCCTTTCCGACTCAATAAAAAATGGATAATACCCAAACTTGAGGTATTCTTCAAAAAATCTCAAAGGCTTGATTTTATTAAGTATCTCAGACACAATTGTTTTATTCTCAAACAATATTTGTTCAAGCGAATAACTTGGCAAACTTATTCTGTACTTCAGTTCAATGAATTCGCGGAAGGAGAGTCCGGGCAGGTTGTACACCAATGCCCTGCGGCTTAAATCAAAGGCACCTTTGTAAATATCCAATGCCGAGGAACTTGTGAATACGATTTTAAGCCCCGGCAGATTATCGTAGATATTCTTAAGTTCCCTCGACCAATCGGGATATTTATGAACTTCATCCAGAAAAAGATATTCACCGCCTTTTTTGTAAAACTCTTCTGCCAAATAGATCAATGGATTTTCCGCAAAATAAATATCATCGAGACTTGCATAAAGTGCTTCAGTATTAGCAGGTAATCTGGTTTTCAGGTATTGAAGCATCAGCGTAGTTTTGCCTGCCCCCCTCGCCCCTGAAATACCTATCATCCTGGCATCCCAATCTATATCCTCCGTTAAAAAGCGCGTAAAGTCCGTTTGGATACTTTGCAACCGGTTTTCGGCAATTTGTTTAAGCCTGTCCATTATATATGTTTTTTGCAAAAATACAATAAATCACTAATTAAAAAGCGATTAATTAGACTATTTTCACATATATGTAAGTATTTTATTCAAATATGATGGCTACCGCTAATACCAGCCAACGCTGCTTTGGCGATCCTAAACATTGCTAAGATTTTCGAAACAGCTGTATTTAGGGGTTTTCGATAGATAATATGTAGATTTGAGCACATTAAAACTAATGAAATATTGATGAGAGCTTTTTCAACTCATTCTTTCGCAATTTTGACCGGATTGATTTTCATGGTAATAATTGGCTATTCTAACAAAGCGCCTGGTCAAGCGTTTGGCAATCAAATTTCGATTAAACTGACAGACAGCAATTTGAGTTCCGAAAAAGAGCTCATGCTAAGTCTGATCAATAAATATAGAAAAGAAGGATGTAAATGTGGAAGGACTTTCATGCCAGCAGTTGACCCCTTAATATGGAATAGCAAATTAGAGCATGCGGCTCAAAAACACAGTAAAGATATGTTTGATCATAAATACTTTGCTCATATTAACAAACAATGGATTGGATCTGGTGCCAGAATTACGAAGGAAGGTTATATCTGGTCAACTTGTGGGGAGAACATTGCCATGGGGCAAACGACTGTCGAAGAGGTAATGAATGGCTGGATAATGAGTGAAGGGCATTGCAAGAATTTGATGAATAAGTCTTTCAAAGAGGTCGGTTCAGGCTGGACGGGAGACATTTGGGTTCAGAATTTTGGGACGCCGAGATAACCTTAAGATTTTCTGAATGGTCAATGCATCATTATGAAATTCAGTTCCCTGAAAGGTCCTTTCATAATCATCGGGTTGGTAAGGTTCACAAGGTGCACGGTCATGGAACCCGACTGTCTCCATACAGTTACATCCATCGCATGGGACGGTCGAACCAGGACTCATCGGCCAGAATGCCCTGTCCATAAATATTGATTAAATATTCTTCAAATCTTTCTCAAATATTGCATAAAGTTCGTTATAGAATTTGATAAAACAAGTCACTTGATTATGTGTCCAATATAAACAAATTGTGTAATTTTCATTTATTTAGCCGTAAGGAAACGGATGAGAATTTTTTGATTCCGGAATAATCTGTATTATTACAAAACATGTTAAAATTTGCACTGATGGTTTCAATGCTCTTCCAGTTGGGAGCAGCCATTTACGCGATTAGCCTGATTCGAAGAACACGTTTTAATATTTCCTGGATATTAATTTCAGCAGCTTTGGCCCTGATGGCCATCAGGCGACTATTCGATTTCTCCACACTATTCCTGGAAACTAAATTATATCAGAACGAAGAAATTAATAGCTGGATTGGTGTACTCATCTCTGTCCTTATTTTTATAGGTGTAATATTTATCCGGAAAATATTCAATTTGCAGGATCGGATTGAACAACTGAGGGAAGAGAATGCACAGAATATTCTTTCAGCAGTAATTAAGGCAGAAGATAAAGCACGCCAGAACTTCGCGAGAGAACTTCACGATGGTCTCGGCCCCGTATTGTCTTCCATAAAAATGACATTAAGCGCAATCAGCGATGAATCTCTCACACCAATGAATAAAAAAATTATCAAAAGCGCTTACCATGCTACTGATAATTCCATCACTACGTTGAAGGAAATATCGAACAATTTAAGTCCGCATTTATTAACAAACTACGGACTGGAGAAGGTAATAGAGACACTGGCCAATCAGCTTTTTTCTCCCAGAAATATTCAATACGACCTGAAATTCAACATGAAGGAGAATCTGCTTTCGGAAGAACTGAAATTCAGTTGTTATCGAATTGTTGCTGAGCTGATGAACAATAGTTTGAAACATGCAAATCCTTCATTGGTAAATCTTACCTTATCAGAAACTGACCATTTTCTGAGTATGCTTTTTAAGGATGACGGAAGTGGAATGGAATATAATCAGTCCATTTTGAAATCGGAGTTTCCAGGTATGGGATTAAACAACATATTTTCCAGAGCCAAATCTCTAAAGGGAAACTATATCATTCAAACTTCTCCGGGGAACGGTTTTTCCATCGAATTTCATTTTCCATTACCATGAAAAAGATTGCAGTCTACCTAGTTGACGATCATTCTCTATTCAGGGAAGGGCTGAAAATGTTGCTCTCAAACGTTGATTACATTGACACGATTTATGAAGCCGAAAATGGGAAACAGTTTATTGAAGGCCTTTCTAAAAATGCTGTCGATATTGCCCTACTCGATATTGAGATGCCTGTTATGAACGGAGTTCAGGCAGCCCGCCTGGCAAAGGAAATTTTGCCGGAAATAAAAATAATCGCGTTGTCGATGTATTCGGATGAGAACTATTATTTAAGTATGATTGAGGCAGGAGCATGTGGTTTCCTGCTAAAGAATTCGAATTTTCAGGAGGTGGAGAAGGCAATCATAGACGTCTACAATGATAAAAGCTATATCTCGATTGAAATTCTGAATAATATTTTAAAGCATCCCCAAAAAAGCAATTTCAACGACTTCAATGAAACACTGACAGAACGAGAAGCTGAGATTCTGCTATTGATCTGCAAAGGACTGACGAATAATGAAATAGCAGAAAGGTTGGTGCTCAGCAAGCGAACCATCGACAAACATCGCGAAAACCTGCTTATGAAGACCCAGTCGAAAAATACCGCCAACCTTGTGATTTTTGCCATAAAAAATGGTTTCCTGAGTGTTTAGACGTATAAAGACGTAGCAGAAAATTACGTTTTTAAACTGTTCCCTCCGCTTTTTGATTGAGATACTTTTGCAATGCTTCACTGAATAGCATTCAATATCTTAATTTAAAATCATTTCAAATGAGGGAATTATTACTTTCAGTTGTCCTATCTTTTGTTATGTTCCATACAATCAAGGCTCAGAATTTCATCGAAGGACAAGTAACTGATACTGACGGAGTGCCCGTTGTAGCGGTTACAGTTGTGGTGAAAGGCACAAACACTTTCGCAGTTGGGGACGTGGATGGCAAATTCAGGATTGATGCACGATTGTCACCCCCTTTTACGCTGCAATTCAGTTCAATTGGATTAATTCCGAAGGAAGTTGTCATTCAACAGTTGACAGGCAAACCAATTAAGGTCATACTTCTTTCAAACAACACGCTTGAAGAGGTCATCGTGACTGCCAGGCGCAGAAAAGAGAACATTCAGGACATTCCTATTCCTATGACTGCGATGATTGGCGCTCAGGTTGAAAATACCGGGGCTTTCAACGTTAGCCGACTAAAGGAGATGATTCCAACTGTCCAGTTTTATTCATCGAATCAACGAAATTCAGCACTAAATATACGTGGACTGGGAACAACTTTTGGACTCACCAATGATGGTATTGATCCGGGAGTGGGTTTTTATGTAGATGGTGTCTATTATGCCAGGTCCGCAGCAACAACATTGGATTTTATTGACGTGGAATCAATTGAGGTATTACGTGGCCCTCAGGGTACGCTCTACGGGAAAAACACAACAGCCGGAGCAATTAATATTACTACCAGAAAACCTGGATTTTCTCCTGTTGGAAGGTGCGAGCTCAGTTATGGAAATTATGGATATATCCAGGCAAAAAGTTCTGTCTCAGGCCCCCTCGGTAAAAAAATAGCAGGGAGATTATCTTTCACAGGAACACAGAGAGATGGCGTAATCTATAATGTTGCAAGAAATGAACACGTTAATGATCTGAATAACATCGGTGTACGAGGTCAGATATTGGCTGTACTATCAAAGAAAATTGAATTATTGCTGGCAGCCGATGTTTCACGACAACGCCCAAACGGTTATGCCCAGGTTTTTGCCGGTGTGGCACCAACACTTCGTCCGGCTTACAGACAGTTCGAGCAGATCATTGCTGATCTGCATTATAATCTGCCTGCCCGTAATCCCTTCGACCGCGTAATCGATACGGATACACCCTGGAGAGGTGATCAGGATTTTGGTGGTCTTTCGATAAACGCCGACTTTAAACTTGGTTCAGGAACAATCACTTCCACAACGGCATGGCGTTACTGGAGATGGGGACCCTCAAACGACCGCGACTTTACCGGACTTCAGGCTTTGGCGCTTTCGCAGGCACCATCAGTTCATCAACAATGGTCGCAGGAAGTGCGTTACGCCGGTAATTTGGCTTCCAATGTTAGCGGAGTAATTGGATTATATGCCTTGGGACAGAAACTACGTCCTGATGGTGCACAAACTGAAGAATGCGGAAAGGATCAATGGCGCTTCTCACAGAGTAGTAAAAGCACACTATGGGCAACTCCCGGACTACTCGACGGGTATGGAATCAAATCGTATCCAAATTTGGATTCCTTTAGTGGGGCAATTTTCGGACAGATGGACTGGGCAATATCTCCACGGTTTCACGTATTGCCAGGCATCCGGATCAATTATGATGACAAAAAAGTTGATTTCAAAAGAGTAACTTATGGCGGCCTGCAAACCAATGATCCTGCATTATTAGCCTTGAAAAATTCTGTTTACAGTGACCAGGCATTTCAGGAACAAATTGAAGACACCAAACTATCCGGGCAAATGACAGTGAGTTATAAAGTGCACAAAAGCATAAATACTTATGCCACATTTTCTACAAACTTTAAACCGGTAGGCTTGAACCTGGGAGGACTACCCAGCGCCAATGGCCAGGTACTTACTGAACTGGCCGTAGTTAAACCAGAGAAGGTTCAACATCTTGAATTCGGACTAAAGTCCTCCCCAACCAATAGCGCCACTGCCAATTTAACTATTTACAATACCCGAATCAAAGATTATCAGACCTTGGTTCAGACAGCAGATTTAGCTGTCAACAGAGGTTATCTGGCTAATGCCGAAGAGGTTCGTGTAAGAGGTGTGGAGCTGGAGGGTAATTTGAAAATTGGTGATTTTCTATCATTTTATGGCGCTGCGGCTTATACCGATGGCAAATATGTATCCTTCAAAAATGCTCCACCTCCTTTGGAAGAGACGGGTGGACCCACATTCAAGGATATCTCCGGAGGAGAGCTTCCAGGTATTTCAAAATGGGCAGCATCGCTTGGGGGTGAAATTGCGAAACCGGGGAAACTTTTGGATCTAAATGGTAAGTATTTTCTAGCTTTTGACACATCCTACCGATCCTCTTTTTCATCGAGTGCTTCCCCTTCCAAATACCTGATTGTCGATTCTTATTGCCTGCTAAACACGCGGGTAGGCTTTCAAGATCATGGCTTTACCATTTACCTATGGGGTCGCAACATGCTGGATACCAACTATTTTGAACTCTTACTTTCGGCCGGAGGCAATGCAGGTCAATATGCCGGCATGTTAGGTGATCCCAGGACCATGGGAATAACTATCAAATATTCCTTTCAGAGAGAGTAAATTTTTACCTAATCTGCATTAAACCATTTGGATATTTAGATGTCGAAAAGAAAGTTTAGTTAAGGTTAGATAAAACAAGACCCTTTGATTAGTGGAAGCTAAGCGGAGGGTTTTCTTATTATCCGAATAATTTTCCCGGCAAGAAAATTGTAAAAATTGAAGAAACAAATTAATTTTGTACCCTGAAAAATTTAAATATGTCTAGTAATTAGAACCTAACAAGAAATATCATTGAATATGTTATACATCAAATTTCTATTGGCTAGTCTGATTCTAATCAATACAAATGCCAATACGGATTGGAAATTGAGAAAGGATGATATGGGTGTCAGAATTTATACCCGGTCTGTCGCCGGTTCTCCATTTGAAGAATTCAGAGCAGTAGTTACCATACCAAAAACCACCATTACCAATGTTTTGGACGTCATTACCGATGTGAAAAACTACCCCATCAATTTCCCCAATTGCAGCAGTGCAGCTGTTCTTCTTCAGAAAGACAGATATGACGATATCCACTATATTATCATTGATACTCCCTGGCCTGTCAAAAAGAGGGATGCAATTTATGAAGCATCAACCTCCATTTCACCGGATAGAAAGCATGCACAGGTAAAGTTGGTTCCAAGAAGTGATTATAAAGAAGAAAGGGCCGAATTCATTCGCGTACACAATGGTTCGGGTTTTTGGGAACTAGACGAAGTAACGACCAACACTATTCAGGTTGTATATCAGTTTCATGCCGATCCGGGCGGTGAGATTCCAGCCTGGATTGCCAATGCGGTCATTGTTTCCAATCCTTTGAAAACAATGCAGAGTTTAAGAGACAAGACAAAAAAACTGCAGAACTAAGCCAAAGATTTTCTAGTCGGTCCATCTCAAAAATAAGAAATTATGATGAGAAGAAAAAATTATATACTTTTGATACGAAGTAAAAAACAACAAAACTAAAAAAATCCCATGTACCAAACGAAAAGACATTCAGGAATATCAGTTGTGAAATTGATATTCGCAGCCTTATTTGTCATGCTAATGACAAATTCAGGTTTTTCCAAAACACGCGATTATTATCAGATCCAGGTCTACAAATTAACCGGGAAAGTACAGGAGGAAAAAGTTGATAACTTCCTCAAAAATGCTTACTTACCTGCTTTACACCGTGCGGGAATTAAGACGGTCGGTGTTTTTAAGCCAGTTGAAACTGACACACTCAGCGGTAAAAGAGTATTCGTGTGGATTCCTTTCACCTCTCTTGATCATTTCGCCAAGACCCTTGAGGCGCTGCAGAAAGATCAGGAGTATCAAAAAACGGGCATTGATTTTCTGGGAGCCCCTTTCAATCAGGCTCCGTTTGTGCGCAAGGAATCCATTCTTTTGAGGGCATTTCACCTTATTCCTAATTTCACCATCCCTTCCTTTCCGACGCCTCATGCACAGCGCATTTATGAGTTAAGAAGTTATGAAGGCGGAACTGAGAACCTTTATCGGAAAAAAGTTGAGATGTTCAACGAAGGCGGTGAATGGGCCATTTTTAAGAATCTGGGATTCAACGCCCTTTTCTATGCAGAAGTAATTTCAGGAAGCACGATGCCTAACCTGATGTACATGACCACTTTCGCCGACCTTGCTTCCCGTACTGCACATTGGAGTGCTTTCTCGGCTCATCCAAACTGGAAAAAAATCTCTGGTATGGCTGAATATAAGAATACAGTATCCAAATCTGTTATTCTGTTCTTGCACCCGACCGACTATTCGGATTTTTAAATTCCTAAAGAGCACTAAAAAAGGGGAAATCCGACTGAGATTTCCCCTTTTTTGCGTTGTACCCCCAACTATTTTAGTAATTCCGGAGGAATCTGACCAATTTTTTCGAGGGTAATGCTTTTGATGAACAGCTCCCCTCCTTCGGACTGGATCTGGATCCTTCCATCGGAAAGCGGTTGAATTTTTCCATCCTTGTCAATACTTCCGGAATTGTAGTTAACCATGTTGACCACACCGTTGACTACATGAACAGAATTACGGCCGAAGCACCACAAATCAACTACATTCCACTCACCTGCATGCTTTTCCTGGTCTGATTTTTTAGCGCAGTTTTTTGCCGGAAAGGTGCCTCCAAACTGTGATTTTGTGCCATCAGCCGAATAGCGAAAATTTTTTCCATCAGGATCCTTCACGGCAGGGATTTCAAAATAACTATTTCCCATGCAATAGGAATCGCCCATCTTTCCAGTGCAAAGTTGAAATTCGTGGGCGCTCATCCAAACGCCCAGACCTTCCCCGAAAGGGCCAAAACTATGATACAAAATTCCTGAATTCTTTTGTTTAAAAACTTTTTCACCCCATCTGAAGACCATTTTGAGATGATAATTTTCATACTCCTTCTTCGTTGCCAGTGAGGCATTTACTTCACCGGTAATGCGTAACAGATTTTCACCATTCACCTTGACAACGGTAAAAAGGGGCTCGGTAGGTTTACCACTGGCAGCGCCGATATATATCTCCCAGTTATTAAGATTCTTGCCGTTAAATAACTTCTCCTCTTTTGATTTAGCCACCAAAAGCAGCGGGAGCATAAAAGCTACAAGGAACAGGGTTTTTCGCATTTCTTTTGATTTTAATTTTAAAAAAACCGCCCCAAAACCGGGGCAGTCACCAGAGTGTTGAACCAATTGTTTGAATTAATGTCCGTGCAGAATTTCCTGGGCTTTTTCTAATATCGTTGTGTCATCAAGCAGGACGATACCTCCATTGGGACCTTGCTCGATATGCATTCCCACACTTTTACCATGTGAATAATTTGCTCCTCCAAAATAATTCCTGACGGTTTCGACATCCAGACCCAATTCTTCTGCGATGCGGTGCATTGAACCGTCAGGCAATGTGTCTTTAATCTTTCTTAACTCATTAAATGTTATTTTCTCAGTCATGGTATTGATTTTTAAAAAGTTAATAAATATTTCTAAATGAAGGCTCCATTTTTCTGGTTCAGTCCAGCCAAATTAATACTAAAACTTTAATAATGTTGCACGGCTGTTACAACAATTAGAACTGAACAGTTGAAATTTAGATTTTTTAACATTTGAAACTTCCGAGGCAAGCTATTACCTGTTGATATACATAGAATTAATTTTGCAAATCAACTCCCCGGCGAATAACTGTTTTATAACATGTAAAAAAATTACACCCTATTTCTCTCCAGCAATTTTGAACATGGTTTCCAATAGCAATGGTCTTAATTTCAGTCTGTTGATCCTGAGATTATCCCGGCTAGGGTATACCCTGTTGGACAAAAAGACGAACAAAAGATCGTTGACCGGATCGGCCCAGACGAAGGTTCCCGTGTAACCTGAATGACCATAACTTTGCTCTGAAACCACTGAAGATGGATATCTCTCTTTCCTGGCATAACGGTCAGACTGAATTGCAGGTTTGTCAAAACCGAATCCCCTGCGGTTATTGGTCTTCTGAAAATGACTGCTTGTCCAGTTTTTCACGGTCTCTGAAGCAATATACCGTTCATTTCCGTATTCACCATTCTGAAGGTAAAGCTGCATGACTTTGGCAACATCCCCGGCACAACCGAACAGCCCGGCATTACCGGAAATCCCACCCAAGAGAGCGGCAGTCTCATCGTGTACATGGCCCAATAGCAGCTCGTGACGGAATAACCTGTCGTCTTCTGTCGGCACTATTTTCGAATCCGGCACAGAGAGATACGGATTATACATCAGCGTCGAAGCTCCCAATTTTGAATACAATCTCCTTTGCAGGAAGCTGACATATGATTCACCTGAGAGGTTTTCAATCAATTTTGGGAACAACACAAAACCGAGATCGGAGTAGGTATATTTTTTTGTCTTCAGCAACGGGGAATTTCTGATGATCTTATAAATCGTATCCGGATAACTATTTAGCAGATAGAGATTAAGGGCAACACAAAGTTCGTAACCGGGAGAAGATTTCGAGGTGTAATATTCTGGTTTGTAGTGGTCTCTGTCGGTCAGGGTCATTGGATACAATGTGACTCCCGGCCGCAGTCTGGCCTGGTGTGAGAGAATGTCAGAAAGCAAGATCCCCTCCTTGTTGCTACCCTTCCAGTCGGGCCAGTAATCGCTCATCTTTTTGGTGATCAGAAATTTTTTCTGGTCGGCCAGCATCATCAGGGCCGGCACGGGTGCAAGCACTTTGGTGACAGATGCCAGGTCATAAGTATCATCATTCCGAACAGGTTGAGTTTGATCGTAGGTGTGATAGCCATAGGATTTCTGGTAAAATACTTTCCCCCGTTTGGCCAGCAGCATCTGACAACCCGGATAAGCCTTTTCTTTCAGGCCAATGTTTACGAGGGAGTCCATTCTTTGCGCAAGCCGGATGGAATCCATGCCTAGTTCTTCAGGTAGGACATAACTTAACCGGTTAATTGCCCCAAATGAGACTCCCTCTCCCTTTCTGTATTTCACGAGGTCGAAGGAAAGTCGACCTACCGCGTTGATTGCCCCGAATAATAGCTGAGTGGCCAAATCCATTCTGTCATAATCAAGTTGGTCTGTCGCAACAATCGCAAATGCATTTCCGTTGCCAGTCCATTGATCCAGAAAAGCCGGAGAGCCAAACAGCATCAACATCATTTTTGTGCCAGGCGAAAAAACGCCGGAAATCATTTCCTCCATCTCTTTTAAAGATCGGAAGTTGGCTCCGGAGGAATTGCTGTCATGATTTTTTTCGCTAACCGCCAGAATGATCATATTATAGGATTCCGGCTTTGCCAGGATATACCTGATCTTTCCAGCATTCATGTCAGGATGAAGCGTAAGATGGTCTGTCTTCACATACCTGTCAATGAATTGCGGGAGCACACTATCCTGCCCCATGCATATCACCAATATTTTCAAAGTATCCAGCCTGTTTAGCGGCAATAAATGTGATTCGTTTTTAAGAACAACAATCGATTTATATGCCAACTCCCTCTGGTTTAACCGGATCAGGCGCCCGGCTGAAATGACTGAGACAGGAGTGGTTCTTGCAGACTGGGGAGACTTCGTCACTTTAACAGGTTGCACGGATCTGACGGTTTTCGTGGCGGATGCAGGCTTTGTCATCCGCGACTTCTTCTGCGCGAAAAGCGAAAAAGAAAGCATAGACAGGGATAATATCAGCAGCAGTGTTTTGTGCATCAAATGAAACTTTGCGTAAACCTATCCAAAACTAACCAAAACAAGCCAATTCTGAAAAATTTTTATCTTAGCAGAAAATATCCACACTTATGAAAAATTCCCTGCCCTCCATCGCCGGATATGCTTGGTCCAGGGCAACGGCACTCGTACTGATTTTAGTTATGACTTTCAGCCACGTCAAAGCCCAGGAAAACTCAATAATCTGTGGCGCTGACAGGCCCGACCAATATCTGCCCCTCCTGAAAAGGAAACGCATCGGACTGGTTGTCAACCATACGGCAACTGCCAAAGGTATGCACCTGGTCGATTTTCTGATGACACAGGGCATTACCATGAAAGCACTTTTTGCACCGGAGCACGGACTGCGCGGAGAAGCGGATGCCGGAGAGAAAATCAGCAACTCGGTTGATGAGAAAACAGGCATTCCTATCATCTCCATTTATGGTAAAATCAATCGCCCAACGCCCGAACAACTTGCAGATATTGATCTGTTAATATATGATATTCAGGATGTTGGATGTAGATTCTACACCTATATCAGCGCCTTGCATTACGTCATGGAGGCCTGTGCGGAAAACGGAAAGCCGCTGCTGGTGCTGGATCGTCCAAATCCAAACGGGGATTACTGTGACGGGCCCATTCTAAAATCCGGATTTAAATCCGGCGTCGGCGTGGATCCTATCCCTGTCGTCCACGGATGTACCGTTGGAGAAATGGCCCAGATGATTAATGGCGAAGGTTGGCTGAAAAACGGACTCAAATGCGAACTCAAAGTGATTCCTGTTAAGAATTATACCCATAAGTCAACCTACTCACCGCCTATTAACCCCTCGCCTAATTTGCCTAACTACACTTCCATCCGGCTATATCCCTCGCTTTGCCTATTTGAAGCGACCAGCGTGAGCATTGGCAGGGGCACGACCTTTCCATTCCAGGTAATGGGCTTTCCTGACCAGAAATTTGGCAGTTTCTCCTTTAAACCAAAAAGTCTCAAGGGATTCGACACCAATCCTTTGCAGAAGGACAAAGTATGTTATGGCCAGGATCTCAGGGATTTAAAGGACATTCCCCACTTTACCCTCAAATATTTCCTGGACTGGTATCATAAATTTGATCAGCCTGCGACTTTCCTGGTAAGGGAACGCTGGTTCAATCTGCTGATGGGTGATGATCAGGTACTTAAAATGATTCAGGCAGGCAAGAGTGAAAAAGAGATCACGGCTTCCTGGCAGGAGGAACTCAACAAGTACAAAATTGTTAGATCAAAATACACCTTATATTAAGTGTCTGAATGAATCCGTACCTCGTAGCATCACTCCTTGGGGGATATTTTATTTTGCTGATACTGGTAGCCTACCTGACCA
>DATCHD010000051.1:0-7653 GCA_036508555.1 Prolixibacteraceae bacterium | reverse complement strand
ACATATTTCCCTTGGTACATTTTCAGTAGAATTTGCACCAAATGAAATATTTCTGAAGTCGTCACGCAAGAAAATGACCTATAAATAACTGATTATCAAAAATTTCAAAGAACATTTTTAAAATTTAACGAGACACTAGTGTCAGCATCCCATTAAACCGCTCCAACGGATTTGCAATCCGTTGGCGAAAGATTACCAGCGGATTGCAAATCCGCTGGAGCGTCAATTTAGTGAAAGATTACCAGCGGATTGCAAATCCGCTGGAGCGTCAATCGGAATGTATCCCGGCCACCAGCTCGCCCCTTGTGCAGGCCGATTCAGAATCGTCCTTCATTAGAATCGCCGGTTTCAGGAGAGATTTCGCCAAGGAATTTGTCCGACCCGTAAATAACTTTCAGCCGGTGTGCAATAATGTCTACCCTGAAGGCGCCGGCACCAAGTGTTTCCCCATCGGCTTCCCCCGGCAGGGGAGAGCCGGAAGAAATGGCGATTAATTTTCCGGTATGGGTCGATACCCTGTAGTCGCGGACGAACTCTCCCGAGTAGAGTCCCTTGAAGTTGGTCAGAATGCCCCAGATTCCTATTTTGCGAATAATGGTGAGGTGAAAGAGTCCCTTAAGCGGATTGGCTTCGGGTACCTGCATCATCCCGCCTCCGTTGAATTTCCCTAAACCGATGCTTGCGCTGAAGAGGTTGACAACCAGTGCCGTATCATCAATTGTGATCGTTGTATTACGGCTTCTGTAATTGACGTACCCCGAAAACAGACTCTGAATATATACCCTTATTCCGGTTATTCCCTTGAATTTTAATGCATTGGCATTCCTGGTTACCAGGGCATCGAAACCGAACCCAGCGATGTTCACGAAAAACCTCCTGGTAGTCTTACCCCTGATCAGGCAGGTGATTTCGCCTACATCCTGCAAAACAGTCTTATACTCCTTAATGATGTCGATGGCTTTCTGATAGTTGTCAGGGATTCCAAAAGTCTTTATCCAGTCGTTGCCTGTTCCGACAGGTACCATGCCCAGGGTAATCTGGCTGGCAACCTGCCGGTCGGCCAGAAAAATTCCGTTCACCACTTCGTTAAGCGTCCCGTCTCCTCCAGCAACGATTAGATGCGTCTCACCATTGTTGACGAGCGCCCTTGTCATTTCAATGGCATGGCCCGGATACTGTGATAGGACGAGCTTGTATCTGATCTCCGACTGCTTCAGCAGCTGTTCGATTTTACTTTGGTCATGGGCTCCTTTCCCACCGCCTGCATGAGGATTCAATATGACCTGCCAGAGAATTTCCATAAATAAGCTATTCCTGAACAGCAGCGATACCGGGCAGCACACGGCCTTCGAGGTATTCGAGCATGGCGCCGCCTGCAGTGGAAATATAAGAAACTTTGTCTGCAATGCCGAATTGGTTGACGGCCGCGACTGAATCACCACCACCCACCAGGGAGAAGGCACCATTTGCGGTAGCTTTAACGATGGCATCGCCAATGGCCCTGGTCCCCACGGCAAATTTCTCCATCTCGAAAACACCGACCGGACCATTCCAGAGAATCGTTTTGGAATCACCGATCACTTTGCTGAAAATTTTGATGGTTTCCGGACCGACATCCAGACCGGACCAGTTGTCATCGATGGCAAAAGAACTAACCACCTTGGTGTTGGCGGTTTCCGCGAATGCATCTGCTTCAACAACATCCACTGCAAAGTGAAGCTGTACACCCTTTTCTTTGGCCTTCACCAAAATGTTTTTTGCGAGTTCAAGATAATCGTCCTCGCAAATGGAACTTCCGATTTTTCCGCCCTGGGCCTTCACGAAGGTGTAAGTCATGCCGCCGCCAATGATCAGATGATCTACTGAGTTCAGCAGGTTTTCGATGATGGTGATCTTCGAAGAGACTTTTGAACCCCCCATGATGGCTGTAAAAGGACGCTGCGGAGCTTTCAGAACCTTATCGAGGCTCGCAATTTCGCTGGCTACCAACAACCCGAACATTTTGTCGTTAGGGAAAAATTTGGCAATTACGGCAGTAGATGCGTGAGCCCTGTGAGCAGTACCGAATGCATCATTGACCCAGCAGTCGCCAAGTTCAGCTAACTGACCAGCAAAAGCTTCATCTCCACCCTCCTCTTCAGGATGAAAACGGAGATTTTCCAGAACCAGAATTTCACCTGTTTTCAAGGCGGAAGCCATAGCTTTTGTTGCCTCTCCAATACAATCCGGAGCCATCTTAATAGCCTTCCCACCCAGAATTTTACTGAGGTGCGGAACCAGATGCCTCATCGAAAATTTATCTTCAGGGCCTTTTTTGGGTCGACCCAGGTGTGACATGAGGATGACTGCTCCACCTTTTTCAAGAATTGTCTTGATGGTAGGTAATGCGGCAGTCATTCGGGTATCATCGGTAATTTCGAATTGTTCGTTGAGCGGAACATTGAAGTCAACTCTGATTAAGGCTTTTTTGCCTGAAAAGTTATAAGTTTCAATCGTCTGCATATCGTTGTAATTAAATTTTATGGAAAATCCAAAGATAGTGGATATCTGTTTGATAAGCTCCTTTACATTGTTAATTTTTTACTAATTCGGAGGCAGACAGTTAGGGGTCGCCACGGTGTTAGCAAAATTTTTTACTTTTGGGAAGTAAGCAGCAAGTATAAATTATATGTCTACAAACCGTTATGCAGTTTAAGGAAGTAATCGGACAAAATCCGACCAAAGAGCTTTTGATTCAGTTAGCCAGGGAACATCGCGTTCCTCATGCCATCCTGTTGATTGGTCCTCACGGGAACGGAAAACTTGGTCTTGCTCTGGCCTTTGGACAATACCTGAACTGTAAAAACAAGACCGAATACGATTCCTGCGGTGTCTGCAGCTCCTGCCTCAAATACAGGAAGCTGATCCACCCTGATCTGCATTTTACTTTCCCGGTCATTAAGACTTCTTCGCTGACAAAACCCACCAGTACCGATTATCTGCCCAAATGGAGGGAGTTCTTCCTGGCCAATCCGTATCCGCTTTACGAAAGATGGAACCAATACATCGCTGAAGAGAATAAACAGGGGATGATCTATGTCGATGAAGCCTCAGAGATTATACAAAAACTCAACAAGAAATCGTACGAAGCGGAATATAAGGTTTCCCTGATTTGGCTTCCGGAGACCATGAATGCGACCTGCGCCAACAAGATTCTGAAGATTCTGGAAGAGCCGCCAGCCAATACCATCTTCATCCTGGTAACGGAGGAGGAGCAGAAACTACTGAGTACCATTAGGTCGCGATGCCAGACCATCCGCCTTCCGAAAATCAATGAAAAGGACCTTGCCGAAGCACTGTCAAATCATCCATCCATCGGAGGAAATAATCCGGCTGTAGTGGCTAGAATCGCCAACGGGAATTATATTCTGGCAGAAGAATTTTTACTGGATGATGAGGTTAGAAAATACAACCACCTGCAATATGCGGCACTCATGAGGTACGGTTATTCCAGGAAGTTGCCAGATCTTCTCGCCTGGGCGGATGAACTGTCGGCCATTGGCCGAACCAGGCAGATCAGTTTCTTAAGGTATTGCAGTGAGTTTACCCGTGAAAATTTCATGGCCAATTTCCGGCAACCGGATCTTGTCACCATGGATGAAAATGAAGAGAAATTTGCCAGTAAATTTGCCCCTTTTATCCAGGAAAAAAATGTGATCCACTTGTTTACCGAATTTGAAAAATCACTCAGAGATGTTGCTTCCAACGGGAATGCCAAGGCAATTTTCACTGATATGGCTATTAAAGTTTCCAAGTTGATCAGGTTGTAAAACTCCGCGAAAATTGATTATTTTTGTACAAAACTGAAAAATTGACAATGACCACCATACATAAAACAGCCCTCGGATGTCAGGTTTCCCCTCACTCCAGGAGTTGTGCCAAGCTAAATGTTTACAACTGGCTTCATGATGTGCCCAATACCCTCAATCCAAACGCTATTGTCGAAATCCGTTTTAAGAATACCCGCAAAGACTATTATACCAACGTTAACGACCTGTCCCTCAAGCCCGGTGACATTGTCGCCGTTGAGGCAAGTCCGGGTCACGATATCGGAGTGGTTTCCCTGGTAGGAGACCTGGTTCTGAAACAGATGAGGAGACACAAACCCACCTTCGTGGATGGTGAACTCCGAAAAATTTACCGCCTGGCCAAACCTGTCGACATCCAGAAATGGGAGGAGTCAACTGCCCTTGAACACGAGACCATGTTGAAGGCGCGCAAGCTCGCGGAGGACCTTCGGCTTAATATGAAAATTGGAGACGTCGAATTCCAGGGAGATAAGACAAAGGCAATATTTTATTATATTGCAGATGAGCGTGTTGATTTCCGACAGCTCATCAAAGTGTATGCCGATACCTTCAGAATTCGTATCGAGATGCGCCAGATCGGTGCCCGTCAGGAAGCAGGAAGGATCGGCGGGATTGGACCTTGCGGAAGAGAACTCTGCTGCAGTTCATGGATTTCCAATTTTGTTTCAGTGACCACTAACTCAGCCCGTTACCAGGAAATTTCCCTTAATCCTCAGAAACTGGCCGGTCAGTGCAGCAAACTGAAGTGTTGCCTGAATTATGAATTGGATTGTTACATCGATGCACAGCTTGATTTTCCTCCAAATAATGTCCAGATTGAGACAGAAAAGGGCAATTTCAACTATCTGAAAGCAGACATCTTCAAGGGCATTTTCTGGTATGTAAGGGAAAATTACCAGGGGGGCGGTGTAATAGGCGTTTCTGTAGAAAAAGTTAAGGAGATACTCAGAATCAACAGAAGCGGAAAGAAAATACCAGACCTGACGGGTGATGTGATGGAAATTCCTGAAGATACTGCGCCAACTTATCAGAATTCCGTTGGACAGGAGAGCCTCGACAGGTTCGATCAAAATTCAAGTAAGCCGAGGAGAAAGAAACGGCACAAACCGGTTCTGACCCGCAAAAATCCTTCTAATCCTACCCATGACAGTGCACAGATTAATCCGGAGATTTAGCCTTTCCGGAATACTTTTCGTTGGCATAATTTTGTTGTTTTCCTGCAACAGGAACACCGTATTCAGTAATTATAAGACGCTGAAAGGCGCTAGATGGCACCAGGATTCAATCCTGCGATTTGATATGACCGTGCCCGATTCCACCAAGATCTATAACCTGTTTCTGAATGTCAGAAACGAGGGGAGATACGCCTTCAGTAATTTGTGGCTATTCGTCAAAATAATTCCGCCCAAAGGCCTGGTCGTTAATGATACCATCGAATTATCACTGGCAACGCCTGAGGGTAAATGGCTTGGCTATGGTTTGGGCGACCTGTACGATATGAAATATCCATACAAACAGACCACTTTTTTCCCCGCTGCAGGATATTATCGTTTTGAGGTGAGGCATGGGATGAGAACGGATGACGGCTTCTTGAGGGGAATTCGCGATTTTGGGATCACACTTGAGCGAAGTAATTAGCGGTGAGTAAGAATAAGCTGGCCAAATTTGCCGAAATCAGGGCGCTTCCAAATGTTGTGGAAGTTAGTTATGATGAATTACAGAAAGGCCCTCATCATCTTCGTGGTAAATGGAAGAGTCAATTCTTCGGAAATGACCATCCGATTGTGCTGGAGCTTGGCTGCGGGAAAGGCGAATATACCGTGGGACTTGCAGAGAATTATCCGGAAAAGAATTTTATCGGGGTCGATATCAAGGGCGCCAGGATATGGACAGGAGCAGTCGCAGCCCACGAAAAGAGCCTGCGGAATACAGCCTTCCTGCGTACTTATGTTGAACTGCTGCCTTCTTTCTTTGATGCCGGTGAAGTCAGCGAGATCTGGATTACCTTCCCGGATCCTCAAATGAAAAAGCCTCGGAAGCGTCTTACATCCACTAAATTATTATCTCATTACTGTAAGTTCCTGAAACCTGGCGGAGTAGTTCATCTCAAAACCGACAGCAATTTTCTCTTCACTTATACTTCCGCACTGGTCCAATTAAACCACTTCAGTATTGATGTGGAGACAACGGATCTCTATGCTTCTGAGTATGCCGACGACATCCTGGGAATCAAAACTTATTACGAGGAACAATGGTTATGCCGTGGGATAAAGATCAAATACCTGAAGTTCGTGCCACAAGCCGGGCCATTGAAGGAACCTGAGATTGAAATTGAGATGGATGATTACAGAAGCTTCGGCCGTGACCGAAGATTAGTCGGGAATGAGCCCTTCGGAACATAATCATTCGTCGATCGTAAAAAAGCAAAATAAACACATACATCTATGGCAATTGTACCAAAAAACATTTCTGACACACTGAGGAGAATTAGCTTCCCGGGTTCGGACAAAAACATTGTTGAGCTGGAAATGGTTCAGGAAATTCGTATTGCCGGCAAACGAATCAGCTTCTCACTCGTTTTTCAGCAGGAGGATGATCCTTCCATTGGTCCCGTTTCTGAAGCCTGTGTGGATGAAATCAGACGGGAATTCGGAAGCGACTGTGAGGTAACTGTTACGCCTAAGAGTTCAAAAAGAATGAGTCCGCCGGTACTTCCGGGCGTTAAAAATATCGTTGCTATCGCCTCTGGCAAGGGTGGGGTAGGAAAGTCCACGATAGCTGTAAACCTGGCAGTAGCCCTTGCAAAAAAAGGTGCCAGAGTGGGTCTGGTAGACGCGGATATTTTCGGGCCATCCATTCCGAAAATGTTTGGGGAAGAGGATGCCCATCCGCATTTCGAGAAAATCGACGGACGTAACAGGATCGTCCCCATCGAGAAGTTTGGGGTGAAATTTCTTTCAATCGGATTCTTTGCGAACAAGAATGATGCGCTCATCTGGCGCGGACCGGTTGCCTCCAATGCCCTGAAACAGCTGATTATGGAAGGAAACTGGGGAGAACTTGATTTCTTGCTGGTAGATCTGCCGCCCGGAACCAGTGATATTCATCTTACACTGGTACAGACTGTTGCCGTTACAGCGGCGGTGATCGTTACTACTCCGCAGGATGTCGCGCTGGCGGATGTTGTAAAGGGGGTTTCCATGTTTAGCAGCAAGTCGATAAATGTTCCCATCCTGGGAATCATCGAAAACATGTCGTGGTTTACACCTGCCGAACTACCTGAAAATAAGTATTATATCTTCGGGAAGGACGGGGGCAAAGAGTTGGCAAAAAAATTAGAAATTCCATTGCTTGCGCAGATTCCTTTGGTCATGAGTATCCGCGAAGGCGGAGACAATGGCCTGCCCGCTGCCTGGTACGAAAACGATGTAACCGGGATAGCTTTCAGAAATCTGGCCTCCGAAGTGATCGTCCAGCTGGAGCATAGAAACATTTTTTTTAAACCTACCGAGAAAGTAAAGGTGAGCAAGAAGTAATTTTTTCGGCAATTTTGAGTTAATTTGTATAGCACATTTATCCAAAATCGCTTGAGGGGATTCAGTTTGTACCGGATTTTTTTCCTATTGGTATTGTTTTCAGCTGCCGGATGTTCTACGCAGAAAAACACTGCTTTGTCTAGGTTTTACCATAATCTGGCCGCTCATTACAACGTTTACTTTAATGCGAAAGAGGGTGTCAAGGAGGGGTTGAAACGCATGGATGGGTCTGTCATAGAGGACTATACACAGTTATTACCCATATTTCC
>DATCHD010000050.1:0-25490 GCA_036508555.1 Prolixibacteraceae bacterium | reverse complement strand
AACTTGAAATGCTGAACCGGATCGTAGAAAAGATGGACACACAGGATCGCAAAATGATCGTAATCCCGGAATCAAAAACAACGTGGAATTCTGCAATCCAACGCTCAAAAGGTACAAACTATCAGGCTGAGGAAGATATTGTAGTAAACGACAGCAAACCCACCGAGGAAGTGGAACCTGAGCCTATTGAGACTCCCAGTCCAAAGAAAAGCAGGGAAACTGCTAAATCTGACACAAGTACCTATGAATCAAATGAGGTTTACAATGCAAGGATACAATCTCAGGAGTATGGACAGCATTCATATATCAATGGTCGGATCGTTCCAAACAACTTTGAATGATTCAGATAATCTATCCAAAATACAGATTTTTAAGTGATTATATTATTTATAATCATTATAAATTTATGTCTATTTTTAAATTAACATAAATTATATTATGATATTGTAGAAATAGGCAGTAACTTTCTGGTGTTAATTTAAAAACACGACGTTATGAAAACAACAGAAAAGGCACCTAAAGCATTGGATTCTAACAAAGTAGAACCAAAAGCAAAAACAACTCCCACCACGACCAAAACCCCGGTCACTGTCAGCCCCACCCCGAAACCCACGCCAAAGGTTAAAACGGCAGCATTCACCCGAATGGAAGCCGTTGGGATCGTTATGAAGTCTTATCCCACCGCTGAACCTTCCGTTATCATTAGCAAGGCTGACGCACTCTACCACACCAAAACCGGAGCAATCCTGAACCCCAAGGAAACCAAGTGGCAACTCACTCATGCAACCCAATTTTTAAAAGGTTACAACAGCAAATAACAATGGAAAAGGTATTTGCTTATTTACGTGTCAGCGACCCGTCCCAAATCAAAGGGGACGGGTTCCCACGGCAACTGAAAGCCGTCACGGATTATGCCCGTGCTAACAAGCTGGAAATCGTCAACACCTTCCGGGAGTTGGGAGTCAGCGGAACCAAGGAACACCGACCCGTTTTGGCCGAATTAATGGTCAGCATGGAACAGAACGGACATGGAGTAAAGACAGTAATCATAGAGAAACTTGACCGTCTTGCCCGTGACCTTATGATACAAGAAGCTATCATTGGGGATTTTAATAAACATGGTTTCAAGCTAATCAGCGTGGCTGAGGGTACGGATTTAGGAAGTTCAGACCCAACCCGCAAACTGTTACGGGTGTTCATGGGTGGCATAGCAGAATATGAAAAGGTGATGATGGTCGCCAAGCTCAGGGCAGCCCGTGAACGTATCAAGCTCAAAACCGGCAAATGTGAGGGCAATAAAGGTTACCGGGACACCCCGGAGGGGCAGGCCATCCTCTCCCGCATTAATACCCTTCGCCGCAAACCCCGCACCGGGCGACGTCTAACATGGCAACAAATCGCAGACCAACTCAACGCTGAGGGGATTCTCACCATAGACGGTCACCCTTGGTCACTCCACCGGGTACAACAGACAGCCCTTCCAACCCAACACAAGAAAATTTAGTTTAAATTTACACGACCATGAAAAACTATCAAGAAATTCGCAAACAAGCTGAAGAAAAAAGATCTGAACTATTCAAAGAATGCAGGTTATTTTTCGCATTCTCAAACAGTCAATTTCAGGAAAATAAGACTCCATTGGCTGAAGGTGAAAAATATGTATCAATTGGCGCCGGTGGTTATTTGCCGAAAAGTGAGGTGAATAACTTTTCGGACGGACTGAGCCGAATTAAAAAATGGGAGTCTTCAGAAATTAAGAGGGCAAAATTGGAAGAAACAGAAATTTTGTATGAACTTGAAAATCATGAATGTTTTTATACCGGCGAAATTGAGCCTGTAGTTGAATTATTTGCCGGAAAATATACCGAGGCACAAATCAGGAAAGTATACAGAGGACAGCCAGTTGAACAAAATAGAAACTAATGAAAACAGACTTAATCAAAGTCGCCGGATATGTTAGGGTCTCCACGGCTATACAAGTATCAGAGGGAGAATCTTTAGACACTCAACGAGAGCAAATAACCGACTATGCCAAATCAAAAGGTTGGGAGCTGGTCAATATCTATGCGGATGAAGGATTATCAGGCGGTAAAATAGAATACCGCACTCAATTCCAACAGATGATCAAGGATGCAAAATCTGGTAAATTCTCAGCTATCATTTTTTCCAAGTTATCACGGTTTGCAAGGAATGCAAGGGAATACATGAACCTTTCTTATGAGCTGGAACAAAGCAAAGTAAATCTGATCAGTATAAAGGAGAACATTGATCCAACTACCACAACTGGAAAATTATTAGCAAAGCTATTGGCAATCTTTGCAGAATGGGAGCATGAGACTATTCGAGAACAGATGTACGAAAATAAGATGATCCGATGGAAGGATAAAAGATCCTTTTTGGGTAGAACTCCTTTAGGGTATGCATGGAATCCTGTTACAATGCAATTGGAGATAGTCCAAAAGGAAGCAGATATATACTTACGGATTGTAAGAATGTATGTTGATCAAAAAATGGCACTCAGAGACATTGCCAATAAACTGACCATTGAAGGAGTAAGCTACTCACGGCAGATTAAGGACAAATCAAAAAATAACAAAACTGAATCAATCCATGATAAATGGAGTAGTGCCCAAACAAGTTACATCTTAAAGAATCCTGCGTATTACGGTCATTATGTTTTGAATCAAACCGTGTACGGGGACGGTAACAAGGGAGCAGGAACCCGGCGCACAAAGGAAAGGAAACCAGAATCAGAAGCAATCACCTTTCCAATCCCGGCCTTGATCACCAAAACCGAATGGGACAAGATTCAAGCCTCAACCGAATTCAAGAAAGTTAAAACCAAAAACAGTAATGAGCTTACTCGCTCCTTTTTCCTTCGGGATGTTTGCTATTGTAGTCGATGCGGTGGTAAAATGAATGCTCGGATAGGATCGAAAATGAAGAGCGGAATAACTCATCGGTATTATGCTTGTTATTGGTCAAATACTCTAAAAAAGAATATTGAGGGTAATCATGCAAAATGTACCCTTCCATTGATCAAAGCGAAGGAATTGGAAAACGCTGTTTGGGCAGACGTTATCGTAATGTTTTCCCTCAATCCCAAACAAGCCTTTGGGGACGTGTTCAACGCTGAAAAGCATAAAGTAAGGATCAGCGAATTGGAACAATCTATTTCCACGCTGAAATCTGATTTATTGAATAAGACCAAAGCCCGGGAACGTTTGTTCAGAATGTTGGACGTTGAGGATTTGGACGAAAATGAGCTACATGAAAAACTTCGCAAGAATCAAGATCAGATCCTCACCGTTAAAGGGAATTTATCAGATTTTCAAGGCAAGCTGGACGATCTCAAAGGTATGGAAGCGAAGCAAAAGGAAATCATTGAATTCTATGAGAAAAACAAAAATCATTATGCTTCATTACGCAAAGAGATTTCCAACCTTGCCCCATTGGATCGAAAGACCCTTGTTGAATCAATGCTACAAGGGCCGATCCGAATAGACCACCAAGCCGACAGCGAAGAGGATGGCCCGGGAGGAGTTCAAGCAGATTACAAACTCCAATTCAATCCGCAGATCATTGAACGATTTATTGATGAAGGCAAAATTAAACAAAGCGTCAATTTCTCCCTAATCAACATAATTACTGTAAATAGAGGGATTGACAAAAAATAGCAAGTTAGATTAAAATAGTTGGAATACGTTTCGCCAGCATGGTCTTTCCTGCACCCGGACTGCCGATCATAAGCAAATTATGGCCTCCACTGGCAGCGATTTCGAGGGCTCGTTTCACATTTTCCTGCCCCTTGACCTCATTGAAGTCCACATCAAAGCGGTTTTGGAAGGAGCTGAATTCTTCGCGGGTGTCGATTACGATCTGTTTGAGTGGCTTTGATTTGTTAAAAAAATCGATGACTTCCCGGATATTCTCCACCCCGAAGACTTTGATTTTATCCACCACTGCAGCCTCCCGCGAATTCTGAATGGGAATAATTAAGCCTTCGAAACCCTCTTCTCTGGCTCGAATTGCGATGGGCAGGATCCCTTTAACCGGCTGCAATCCGCCATCGAGCGATAATTCACCCATCATGACATACCGCTCGATCCCGGGAGCCTTGATCTGCTCGGAGGCCGACAGGATACCCATTGCGATAGGAAGATCGTAGGCGGAACCTTCCTTGTGAATATCTGCCGGTGCCATATTAATCACCGTCTTTTTACCCGGAAGCTTATATCCGTGGTAACGAAGGGCGGCATCGATCCGTTGCTGGGATTCGCGAACTGCCAGGTCTACCAGACCTACCATGTTGAACCTGATGCCACGGGAGACATCCGTTTCAATCGTCACGGTAACGGCGTCGATACCGCTGACCGCACTGCCATAAGTTTTTACAAGCATAGTATAAGGTATTACCTTAAATTTACCCCCTTTTTGCGAGAAATAAGAATGAAAATATACCTTATATTTGTTCAGGAGTAAATATTCAAATTTCATTTCAGTGTCAGACGTTATCCATTTATTACCCGAATCTGTCGCCAACCAGATCTCCGCCGGCGAAGTCATCCAGCGTCCAGCATCAGTTGTTAAGGAACTGGTAGAGAATGCTATAGATGCAGGCGGGGATAGCATCACCATCAACGTAAAGGATGCCGGCCGAACACTTATTCAGGTGACAGACAATGGGAAAGGAATGTCGCCAGCGGATGCCCGGATGTCATTTGAGCGGCATGCCACCTCAAAGATCAGGGAAGCGGTGGATCTGTTTTCTATCCGCACGATGGGTTTCAGGGGGGAAGCGCTGGCTTCGATAGCATCGGTTGCCGAGGTGGAACTGCGGACCAGACAGCAGGGAGAAGAGCTGGGGACTTATTTGCATATTATGGGCTCCGTATTTCAGAAGCAACAGACAGACCAGTGCCCGGAGGGGTCCAATTTCTCGGTAAAAAATCTTTTTTTTAACGTCCCGGCCAGGCGTAAATTCTTGAAATCCAACAGTTACGAACTCAAAAATATCATCACCGAAATTCAACGGATCGCTTTGGCGAATCCGGAACTGGCTTTCTCGTTTTTTCATAATCAGTCACCGGTGCTTGAGCTTCAGCCTGAAAATACAAGGAAAAGGATTGTCAGCCTCTTTGGCAAGAACATCAACCAGATTCTGACACCTGTCGAGATAGAGACCACATTGATAAAAATTTCAGGGTTTATTGGTCAGCCGAAGTTTGCCAGGAAAAACTTTGGAGAACAATTTTTCTTCGTGAACGGCCGCTTCATGAAGCATCCATATTTCCATCGTGCGGTGATGCATGCCTTCGACCGCATCCTTCCGCCCGATACAGTCCCCTCCTATTTCCTTTATTGTGAAGTCGATCCAGCGACGATCGATATCAACATCCATCCTACTAAAACGGAGATCAAATTCGAGGATGAGCAAGCCATCTGGCACATCATCAGCGCCTGCATCCGGGAAGCCATCGGCAAATACAACTTGATGCCCACCATAGATTTCGATCAGCGTGGGGCCATTGATATTCCGCTTCCTCCGGAGAGAGGGTCGAGCATCTCTCCTCCCCAGATCGCCATCGATCCCAATTACAACCCATTTCAACAGGAAGGCTATCCGGGTTACCAGGCAGGAACAGGCCGGGAGGCGGCGAACAGCAGGCAGTGGGAGAAGCTGTACGTGGGCATGGAGACTGGACAGGAAGATGGGAGTGCCGAAAGTCATCAGGCAAGGATCCCTTTGAATGAAGAACCATCCTATCAGACAGCCGGGTTCCTTCAGCTAAAGAACAAGTACCTGCTTACGCCAGTAAAATCGGGACTGATGGTAATCGACCAGCGTGAAGCCCACGCACGTATCCTGTATGAAAATTTCATGCAAAATTTCAGTTCGCATCTGTCTGCCAGTCAGCGGCAATTGTTTCCTCCAGTGCTGGAACTCAACGCAGCCGAGGCAGAAATACTGAATGCGCTGAGGAATGAATTGCATCAGCTGGGATTTGAGATCAGACCCGGTGAAAACCACCTTTTCTACATCGATGGCACCCCGGGGGTATTGAGTCATCTTGACGCTAAAGATCTGGTTGAAAGAGTGATAGCCTCCTTCCAGGATCGGCCTGTAGATTTGATGGAAGAGATCAAATCTCAGCTGGCGATGGTTTTGGCACAGTCGTCGGCCATCAGCTATGGCGTTCCCCTCAAACAGGAAGAAATGAATGCCCTTTTCAATCAGTTATTTGCTTGTCAGACGCCTGGGTACTCGCCGTCTGGCAAGAAAATTATCTCTATCATGGCGCTGGAGGATATCGAAAAACTCCTTAAAGATTAGCGTTTCTCGTTCGATTCCTTATTTTTGCAAAACAGATCTGAAAATTTACTTTATGCAATATCGTCCAACGTCACCTTATTCGATACCCCCTGTTGTCAAGAACCTGATAATGATCAACATATTGATGCTGGTGGCCACCTGGGCACTTCGGTCTACCGGGATTGATCTAACCGAAAAATTAGGTCTTTTCTATCCCGGATCGCCAAATTTCAGACCCTACCAGTTGGTTACACATATATTTATGCATGCCAGTTTTGGTCATCTTTTCTTCAATATGTTTGCGCTGTATATGTTTGGAAAGGTATTGGAAATGGTTTGGGGACCGAAACGGTTTCTGATTTATTTTCTGGTAACCGGACTGGGTGCCGCAACCCTGCATCTTTTTGTCAATTATCTTGAATTATCGCATGTTGCCAAAACGGTTCAAGCTTTTGCCAACACACCTTCACCCGAATTGCTTGCATCGTTTGTTAAGGCCAATCTGGGCGGGCACGCGGCGCCATGGGTACAGGATTTTATCAACAAATGGTCGGAAGCGCCGGGTAATCCAGCTTATACGCAGCAAGGTATCGAGCTGGTCCAGCAAGTTTTTTCAGAACGAATCAACATCCCGACCGTGGGTGCCTCTGGGGCTGTCTTCGGCATCCTGCTTGCTTTTGGCGTACTTTTCCCGAATACCGAACTGATGCTGCTGTTCCCGCCCGTCCCGATTAAGGCAAAATATTTCGTAATAGGCTACGGCTTAATCGAAGTCTACCTTGGTTTTACACAGTCTAACAGCGATGTAGCCCATTTCGCCCATCTCGGCGGTATGCTTTTCGGGTACATGCTCCTAAGATACTGGAATGTCAATTCAAAAAATTTTTATTAGCAGGAGATGGGAATTTCCGATGAAATTAAACTTTCCTACCAGCATGGTTCATATCTGACGAAGCTGATATACATCAATATAGCTATCTGGCTAATGGTTCGGCTGACTGCCGTTGTGCTTCTTCTTGGCGGGAACGAAAATCTCACTTTCATCGAATTGCTCTCCTTACCGGCTTCCTTTTCACAGTTCCTAACCAGACCATGGACGTTGATCACCTACATGTTTTTGCATTACGACCTGTTGCATATCTTGTTTAACCTGCTGTGGCTCTATTCTTTCGGACGCATTTTCCTCGAATATCATCTGCCCTGCAAATTGTTATCCCTTTATCTTTTCGGCGGATTGTTCGGCGGGATATTTTTCATGGCTGCCTATAATTTCTTTCCTTATTTCCAGCATTCCATCGACTTTTCGCAATTGCTTGGAGCGTCGGCATCAGTCATAGCTATTGTGATCGCGACAGCAGTTTACGTGCCTAATCATGTGATTCACCTGGTATTTATCGGACCGGTAAAAATCAAATGGATAGCGCTTTTGTCCGTCCTCTTATATATTGTTAACCTATCGGGGGATAATGCAGGCGGTAATTTTGCCCATCTCGGGGGAGCCTTCTGGGGATTTGTTTACATGACCACCCTAAAATCCGGATACAATCTTTCGGCCCGTTTCGAAAAGATTTTCGACAGTCTGTTCAGCTGGACCAGGCCAAAAAGGAAGCTAAAAGTAGAATATACGGCTGGAAATATACGCGAATACGGCTACAACAGAAGTAAAAAAGCCCAACAGGAAGAGGTTAACCGCATTCTGGACAAAATCAGCACCGCTGGTTACGAATCTTTGACCAGCGTAGAAAAAGAAATGCTCTTTAAAATGAGTGGGGAAAAATGAGAAAAAACACCGTCAGGAATTTTTTCTCCAGGTTTGGGTTCGTCGTTAACCTGGGTTTTGGTGTGTTACTTTTACTGATCTATTGCTCAGTTTATGTCCCGCCCGACGACTTCTGGCCTCCAGCGTTTCTTGGGCTGCTTTACCCTTACCTTTTGCTGATCAACCTGCTTTTTTTCCTCTATTATGCCCTGAGAAAGTCCTGGAAAGTATTGTTTTCTCTTACTGTTATCCTCATCGGATACCAGCATTTGTTCAACTATTTCCAACCTCTCCCGAACTTTGGCCAGAGCTCGAAAGGCCTGAAGATTCTGAGCTATAACGTGCATTATTTTAATGAAGACAAGGGGAAGAAGCAGCCACAAGGTTCCAACATACTTGAATATCTCCAGAAAGAGGATGCCGACATCATCTGCCTGCAGGAAACGCCTCTTAATAATAAGGGGAAACTGAGTCCCGAAGGCATCAGAGATGCCTTACCAGGAATGAAAAATTATCATCTGGCGCATTTCAATCCTTATTCCGGTCCGCTTACTTTATCCAAATACCCGATCATCAGGTTAGGTGAAATCAGGTTTGAAAACAGCCTTAACATGGTGCTTTTTTCTGATATCGTCATCAAACCCGGAGATACTGTCAGGGTCTACAACTGCCATTTCCAATCGTACAAGATCACGCCGGAAGATTATTCCCTGATCGATCCGGATAAATCAGGAACGAATGAGCAGCAGCTGAGGGAAGCAAAACTTATCAGTAAGAAAATGATTCTTGCTTTTGCGATCAGGGCTCGCCAGGCCAGAACGGTCGCGGCTCAGATGAGAAAATGCCCTTATCCTGTCATTCTGTGTGGTGACTTTAACGATACACCGCTTTCGTACGCTTACCATATTTTAGGTCGGCAGTTGAAAGACGCTTTCGCGGAAGCCGGTTTTGGCTTCTCCAGCACCTACAATGGGCTCCTACCTTCCTTTCGAATTGATTACATCCTCTATAGTCCTCATTTCAAAGCGCTTTCCTACCGGTGTGACAAGGTTGAATTATCTGACCATTTCCCGGTAACTGCAACGCTGAAGTGACTGGAAACCTGGAATCAGGTCTTCTGTTGGATACCGTTTGTTGCCAAAAGTGACCATTAAATAGTTATAGAATTCATTTCGCTAATTTAATCTGCATTTTGAACAGTTAATCCGATACATTTGGTTATATGAAGAAATACCGGGCAATCATCATCGACGACGAAAGAAATGTAAGAGAAGTTTTGGAGCTATTGTTACTGCGTTATTGCCCGGAAATTGAGATCGCCGGACTGGCTTCTTCGGCTGCAGAAGGACGCAAATTGCTAAAAGAATATGCTGTCGATATTATTTTCCTGGATATTTCCATGCCAAAGGAGGATGGATTTTCCTTTTTAAATTCGGTTAATAAAGAAGATTATTGCATCATCTTTGTGACTGCCTTCGAAGATTATGCTTTGCGTGCGCTGAAGGCCAGCGCCATCGATTACCTTCTAAAACCAATTACACCCCAGGATCTGATCGAGGCCGTGACCAAAGCGACCCGCCACCGCGAACTGGTCCAGAGTCGTGAACAGGAGAAGAATGTTTACCACGAATCGCTGGATAATCTGAATGAAAACATCAATATCGGATTCAAACGCATCAACAAAATAACAATAGCAGAACAATTTGGATTTCAACTGGTTAACACCTCCGACATCATGTATCTGGAAGCTGACAGTAATTATACGATTATTCATCTGTCAGGATTGAAGAAAATTGTTGCCTCCAGAACGATGGGCGACTTTGAGAAAATATTGGATCAACCGGATTTTTTCAGGATCCATAAATCGATCATTATCAATATCAATTACCTTAAGGCTTATTCCAGTTATCAGGGTAATTTCGTGGAATTAATCGACGGAACCTCTTTAAGTATATCCAGAAGAAGACTCAACGATTTCCGAGAAGCCATCAAATTTTTCACCAAATCACTGGACTAAATTGAAGCGCCGGATTATATTTTTTGTAGTACTCTTTTTGTTTGCCTACATTGATTTAATGGCTCAAAACCCTTTTGTGAGTCGCATCACCACTTCAGATGGATTACCATCAGATTACGTATACAAAATTTTTCAGGACAGTAAAAAATTTCTTTGGTTTGCAACCGAAGCAGGCGTTGCCCGTTTTGATGGCACTCATTATACCTATTTCCGTAAGAAAGATGGACTAAGTAGCAACGATGTTTTTGAAATCAGAGAAGATTCTTTTGGCAGAATCTGGTTCTTTCACATCAATGCCAGCATCGACTTTTTTCTTGATAATACTATCCACAATGTTGGGAATACCCCATTTCTTGATTCCCTGAAAACCGACGATTTTTTTAAAAAATTCTATGAAGATAAGGAACATAACATCTATTTCTATTCCAATTCCATTCGTCAGATATTCACCCTGGATCCTCATAATCATGTGACAAGGATTATATTACCCGGGTATTTCGTCAAAAACGATGTGAACAATGATTCTATCGAAGCGATGGATGTTCGCTATATGACCAAAAATGACTCAGGAGTATACATTTTGGGATCCCCTGGCGGCTTTTACCGAACTAATGATCTTGCAAAATGGCCTGTTCTTTTCGATGATTCATTCAGACAAACAGATGTAATCACCTCCTCCACCGGTGAACTCTATGCCATTGGACGACCAGTAAATAAACGGGAATATGATACCTATAAGCTAAAAAACGGGCGGTTTCTGAATAGCCAAAAACCGTTACCCCGGACAGGATCAGATTTCATCTCTTCAATTTTGGAGGACAACAGCGGCCTTTTGTGGATTTCTACTTACGATAAAGGAGTCTTTTGTTACAGGGATGACAAATTGATCCGACATCTAAATATCAAGGATGCAAAAATGGTCATCCAGGACCATGAAAATAACATCTGGGTCAGCTCATTAAAGGAAGGGGTCTATAAAATCAATCCATTTTTCAACCACCAGCAACATTTTGAGAAAACTGCTTTCCAAAATAACGGAATTTATGCCCTGGCCCCAAACGATAGCCTTGGTGTTTGGTTCACAAATGGCGATATCCTTTATCTTCTTAGAGACAATACGATTTATAATTCTGATTTCCAGAACTCTGAAAATTCATTTAACCAGATTCTGCAAGTAAGTCCCAATTCGTTACTGATTGGCGAGACAAGCAAATATCCATATTCCCTGGAAGGAGTGAGGCTAAATCGCGCGAAAAAAACCATTAAGATCGACCGTATCAAGAAATCAAATTATACTTTAAAAAAAATAGTACTTGATTCGCAGCGTAGAGAGCTCATAAGTTTCAACCAATTTTCCCTTTATCACCTTGACCCTGAAAATCCGTTCCAAATCAAGAATCTTACCCGACTCAAGGAAAGAATAAACAATGTTTTTTACAATCCTGATCATCAACTAATTATCAACGCAAAAAAGAATTACATCTTTGAGCGCGGAATTTTGAGCGAGTACGTTGATTTGGCAGGTTTTAACAACAAAAACATTTCCGGCCATCTTAACCTGGATAATCAAACTGAACTCTATAATATTGAAGGTGAAAGCCTTTTCCTTTTAAAAGACAAAATGATATGCAATTTGTCGGCAGCCTTTTCGCCGCAGGTTGAGTTTAAGATCAATGGTATCGCCTTCTACGATTCGACGCTGTTTATTGCCTCCTCCAGAAACATTTTTATTTGCGAAAATCCTCTGAATGTTTTGAATAATAAACCCGTTTCCGTTTACATGGTCAACGTCAACTTCCGTTCAATCCATTCTATATTATTCCACAATAAGAAACTCTTTGTCGCAAGCGATGACGGTCTGACGTCTATTTCAATTCATGACCTTCAACGCACCTCGAATTTGCCTCCTATACCTTACTTCCAGAGCATTCAGGTAAATGACCAGGGAAACCAGATGAATCAACCAAAGATTTCTCTGCTTTCCAGCCAAAAGGTTAGTATTACTTTTAACAGCATTAATTATTCCGTCAATCCCGTATATTTCTCTTATTTGCTGGAAGGAGGTGATACCGATTGGACACTTTCAGAGAGCAATAATGTCGTTTTACAGAATCTGTCAAAAGGTAATTATACGTTCAAACTTCGCGTAAGAAAGCCAAGTTCTGAGTGGAGTATCCCAATCGAATTCAAGATCTCGGTGAAAGCACCCCAATGGCAAAATCCTTTATTTATTATTTTTTCTATCGGCCTACTTACAGGATTAGCCTTCCTGTTGATTTTAAGACAGAAAAATATTGAGTTGAGACGAAGGGAACTAGAACACCAGCTATTATTGTCTGAGCAGAAATCCCTTCAGGCCATGATGAATCCGCATTTCATCTTCAACACCCTGGGATCGATTCAAAACTATCTCCTGCACAATAAACCTTATGAGGCCGGTATTTATCTTTCAAAATTTGCACGGTTAATCAGGCAAAACTTTAATGCACTGAATACTCCATTGATCAATCTGGATGAGGAGGTCGATCGTTTGAAGAACTATCTCGAACTTGAGCGTCTCAGAACGAATGAAAAATTTGATTACACTATTGTGATGGATGAATCTATCGAGACGGATGACGTGTTAATTCCGTCCATGATTATTCAACCTTTTGTGGAAAATGCTGTCTGGCATGGTATTGCGAACCTCGAAGGACAAGGAGTCATTAATATCAAAATCAAAATGATTAATGAAAAATCACTGGAAATAAAAGTCTCCGATACTGGGATCGGCATTAAGAATGCATTAAAATTCAGCACCAGAAGTGATCATCACCTGCAACTTGGAATGAATATTACCTTGAAAAGACTGAATCTTTTGAGTCAGAAATACAAAGTAAAGACGGCCGTATCTTTCACAGAGAATTCTCCTGGATCTGAGAATCCTGGCGTAATAGTTACGATTATAGCACCTTTCGTCTACGGCAAATCAGGGGAACTCAACTAAATTGATTCCGTTCACTCAAAATAACAACCATTCGTTCGTTTTAAAATACCTTATGATCAAACATGATCGAATGCTGGTCAAAATGAATTAATATTGTAATGGAAAGCCTTGAAATATGCTATTTGGACTATTTAATTTTTCTGCTTTACCAGACCATTGTCGTTTGATCGACGCTACGACCTGACACCGAAGAACTTAGTTAGGGCTGAAGCAACAGCCAGCTCTCTAAGTTTCTTCAAAATGTAAAAAAAATTGAAAAATGAGAAAAGCCTTGGAAGTACTAATGGATTTAACGCTTTTACTGGTGTTTATTCTAATCAGCAGTAATTATATCGAGACGCTGCCGAGGTATACTGTGGAACCGAAGGAAACTAAAACAGTATTAGTCAAAAATCCTGATAAAAATCTAGATAATACTGCTAATCAGCAAATTACTCCTTCTGAAAAGAGTAATTTGCTGATGAAATAATACTAAAGGAGTGCATCAATTTTTGCAGCGAGAATGGTCTTTGGAACGGCTCCTACCTGCTTGTCGGCGATATCACCACCTTTAAAGAATAATATTGTAGGAATGTTACGGATTCCAAATCTGGCCGAAGTCACAGGATTGGAATCAACATCCATCTTGGTAATCACTGCACGATCTTTATAATCATCGGAAAGTTCGCTTACCAGCGGACTAATCATCCGGCATGGACCGCACCATTCTGCCCAAAAATCAACCAATACCGGCTTGTCCGATTGAAGGACAATCTCCTCAAAATTTGTGTCAGTAACTTCAATGGTCATGATATATTTTTTAAAATTGAATATTGTTTAGCGGTCACAAAGGTATAAAATTACAAATTTAATTTATACTAAAATTGATAAAGCTGTGTTTTTGTAGATAGCTTTTAAGCTGCGGAGAGAGCGTAACTCCTTTCGTTCTGGAGAACATCCGCACACGAATATCATTTTCCGGATCCACAAAATTGAACCTCAGGGTCGTTTTTCCCTGATTACCAGAGAGTATCTCTTCCAGTTCCCGGAGAGTCCCTTCCTCGACTTTATCAATTGGTATTTCGAGAGTGAGATTTTCTGCCTTAGGCGCCAGCTCATCCAGCAGCTCCATTTTTGTCGGTTTAAATTCCATTTCGGTGCCTCCGTTCCATCGCTCGGTAACTCTTCCCCGGACAAGCAGGAACAGCCCTTTCCTGCAAAATTTGCTGTAGGAGACGTAATCATTGCCGAACATCATGAACTTGAGTGATCCGTTGTAATCGGTCAATACCATACTGGCAAAATTCTTACCGTTTTTTGATATTGCCTCCTGGGCATCCGTAACGATCCCAAAAAGCGTCAGCTCCCTGTTTTTGAAAGATGCCAGATCAGCGTTCAGATCAGAAAGGGTAACACCTTTGGTGCAATAACTGTTGATTTCCACTTTGTAATCGTCCAGAGGATGTGCAGAGAGATAGATACCAATAAGGTTTTTCTCCTTTTCAAGGACCACAATACCAGGCCATTCCGGCACATTAGGCACAGCAGGAAGCTTGATGGAAATGGGTTGAACATCGCCGAAAAGATTAGCCATCGAACCGGATTTTTCGCTCTGGATCTTGTTTCCATATTTGAGGAGCGCCTCAATGAAGGTTGTCCCATCGCCCATATCGGCAAAAAACTGCGCCCGGTTCATCGTTTGAAAACTATCGAAGCCTCCGGCCATGGCTAAGGCCTCCAGGTTTTTCTTGTTCACCGACTGCAGGTTCACGCGTTCCACCAGATCGTAGATGCTCCTGAACTCTCCGTTCTGGTCGCGTTCCTTCAGGATATCCGCCACCGCACCGGCTCCTACCCCTTTGATAGCCGTCAAACCAAACCGTAACGCACCGCTTTTATTGACGAAGAATGAAGCCCTTGATTCATTGACGTCTGGTCCCATAACCTTCATATCCATGTGATTGCACTCGTCCATAAAGAGCGAAATCTTATCCGAATTGGAAAGATTACAACTCAAAACGGCCGCCATAAATTCGGATGGATAGTGGGCTTTCAGGTATCCAGTCTGATAAGCGATGAGGGCATAGCAGACGGAGTGGGATTTGTTAAAAGCGTAGGAGGCAAAAGATTCCCAGTCCTTCCAAATCTTTTCGATCAGCGAATCGGGTGCCCTTCCCAGCTCTTTACAACCTTCCACGAAGGTGGTATTCTTCTTACAACCTTCCTTGAAGAGAACTTTCAATTCATCCATCATCTTGCGGTCCTTTTTACCCATGGCCTTCCGGAGAGAGTCCGATTCACCCCTGGTAAAATCGGCCAGCGCCCTCGCCTGAAGCATCACCTGCTCCTGGTAAACTGTAATCCCGTAAGTATCTTTGAGATAGGTCTCCATCATGGGATGATCGTAAATAACCTCTTCGCGACCATGTTTGCGGTTGATGTATAAGGGGATATACTCCATCGGACCGGGACGGTAGAGCGCATTCATGGCAACAAGATCCTCAAAACAGTTCGATTGCAGCTGTCTTAACCATTTCTTCATACCGGCAGATTCAAACTGGAAAATAGCCGTTGTCTCTCCCGCACTGAACAGATCTAAAGTCTTGGCGTCATCCATTGGAATCTGGTCAATGTCCAGTTCTATCTTCTTCGATAACCGAATATTCTCGAGACATTCCTTGATGATTGACAAGGTTTTTAGTCCGAGGAAGTCCATCTTCATCAATCCGATGGATTCCACAAAATGGCCGTCATACTGGGTAGTGAGGAGATCTTCGTCTTTGGTGGGCATCAGTGGAATGTGCATATCCAGCGGATCCCGGCCAATGATTACCCCACAGGCATGCACCCCGAATTGTCTGACACAGCCTTCCAGTGTACCGGCAAATTTCAACATCCGGACCACCAGGGGATTGACAGAATTTCTCTCTCTTTCCAGCAGCGGGGTATTGGCGTAGGCCTCTTTCAACGTGATCTTCGGCGTTTCCGGCACCAGTTTTGCAATGCGATCCGTCTCCGACAGGGGTAATCTGAGTACCCTGCCCACATCCCGAATCGCCATCTTGGCAGCCATCGTCCCGAAGGTGCAGATATGAGCCACCCGGTCGCGGCCATACTTTTCCTTGACCCAGTCGAGGACCAGCTGGCGGCCGTCATCATCGAAGTCGATATCGATATCAGGCATCGAAATACGATCGGGATTAAGGAATCTTTCGAACAGCAATTCATATTTGAGGGGATCTACATTGGTAATCCCTGTTGCATAGGCGACAACAGAACCTGCGGCCGATCCCCGGCCCGGACCGACGATGACTCCCATCTGCCGGGCGGCATTGATAAAGTCCTGAACAATAAGAAAGTAACCAGGAAATCCCATGGTCTTGATCACGTGCAACTCGAAGCTGATCCGCTCCTTGATTTCAGGATCAATATTTTCTCCATACCTGCGGATGGCCCCCTTCTCGACGAGCGACTGGAGATAATCGGCTTCAAATTTCACTCTGAGGGTACTTTCATAGCCCCCCATCCGCGTAAAATCCTCTCCAAATTCCTCTTGTAACTGTTCCGCCGTAAATATTTCGCGGTATTCTGTCTCTGTTCCGAAACTTTCGGGAATCGGGAAGGCCGGCATGATGGGTTTTGCATTTAGTTCATAGAACTCTACCTTATCGACGATCTCTTGAGTATTCGTCAGAGCTTCAGGTATATCTTCAAATAATTGGTTCATTTCAGCCGTACTCTTCAGCCACTCCTCCTTGGTATACCTCATGCGGGTAGGATCATCGAGGTCTTTGCCTGTATTCAGACAGATCAGCAGATCATGCGCATCGGCATCCTCCTCGTTGACAAAATGAGTATCGTTGGTGGCGATTAATTTGACTTCATGTTGTATGGCCAGTTTTACCAGCTCCGTGTTTACACTGACCTGTTTGTCATATACTTCGCTGCGCAGCTTCGGATCTTTGGCCGGATGACGCATAACTTCCAGGTAAAAATCCTCACCGAAAATGGATTTGTACCATTTGATTGCCTCGTTAGCGCCCGACAGGTCTCCTTTCATGATCAGCTGAGGGATCTCTCCACCGAGGCAAGCGGTGGAGGCGATCAGTCCTTCGCCAAATTTCTCTAAGAGTACTTTATCGATCCGTGGTTTATAATACATCCCCTCCGTGTTGGCCAGGGTCACGAGTTTCAGCAGGTTTCTGTAACCTTTCAAGTTCTTGGCCAGCAGGATCAAGTGATCGCCAGAGCGGTCCTCCTTTTCATTCTTGTCTTTAAACTGGATTCCCCGGGAGGCTACGTACGTTTCGACGCCAAGTATCGGTTTGACGCCAATTTTTTTGCAGGTTTCGTGAAATTCCTTGATTCCAAACATATTACCATGATCGGTAAGGGCCAGGGCGGTCATCCCGTCATTTTTTGCCTTTGTGATTAAGCCCGAAACACTGGCGGCGCCGTCCAGAATCGAATATTGACTGTGAACATGCAGGTGGGTAAATGGAATCATGAGCAGAAAAGATTGACTATAAGCAAACAAAGCAGGCACGGCAATGCATCACCGGGCTGGTTTAAAAATAATAAAATAAGGCACCATCGGATGCCTTATTTTATTATTTAAAAGAAATATTGTACCTTTGCCCCTCGTTTTTATTAATTAACATTTAAGAGTTACACTGTATGTCAGTAAAGATTCGTTTGGCCAGGCATGGCCGCAAACAACATGCCTACTATCACATTGTGGTAGCAAACAGCAGGGCGCCACGAGATGGCAGGTTTATTGAAAGGATCGGTTCTTATAATCCAAACACTAATCCTGCTACCATCGATCTTGACTTTGATAAAGCTATTTCATGGCTTTTGAAGGGTGCTCAGCCTACAGATACTACCCGCTCTATCCTTTCCCGCGAAGGGGTAATGATGAAAAAACACCTTCTTGAAGGAGCCAAAAAAGGAGCCTTTACTGAAGCGGAAGCTGAAACAAAATTCGAAGCTTGGATGAATCAGAAAGCTGCCAAAGTCGAAGCATCCAAAGTAAAACTTTCAAGCTCGCAAGTGGAAGACAAAAAAGCAAGGTTGAATGCCGAAGTAAAAGTTAACGAGGCCCGTATGGCAGAGATCGCCAAACGTAATGTTGCCGCTGCAGCTGCCAAATTGGCTCCTGCTAAAGAAGTAGTTGCCGAAGAGGTTGCAGTTGTTGAAGAAGTAGCAATTGTTGAAAAACCAGCAGTTATTGAAGAGGTGGCTATTGTTGAAAAACCAGCAGTTGCCGAAGAGGTGGTTGTTGCTGAAGAAGTTGCTCCAAAGGTTGAAGCTACTCCTGAAGTCGAAGCTGCTCCTGAGGTTCAGGCTGCTGAGGTTACAACCAAAGAATAAACAACATTTGGTCCGGCTTGGTCCGGAATAAGATTTAAAGCGATGGAGTCCTTCCATCGCTTTTTTTATTGCTACTTTTGTGTGCAAAATTACGAACCGGCCATGACTTCAATCGACAAACAGGATTTCTTCCCGATAGGTACCATCATCAAACCGCACGGACTGAAAGGCGAGATGGTTCTTGATGTAGCAGAGGGCTTTGAGGAGGTTTTGGAGGAATCAGAGTTTTTGATGGTGGAAATTGACGGGGGACTGGTCCCCTTTTTCGTTACGGAGGACGGGATTAATTTCCGTACACCGACATCCGTTTCACTAACTTTTGACGATCTTGACACTGCTGACAAGGTGCGACCCTTTTGCGGTTGCAAGATATTTCTTCCTAACGAGGCTCAGATGGAACAACCGATTGAAGGAGAACTGAACGAACTGATCGGTTACCTGGTTTTTGATCTCGAAAAGGGGCCTTTAGGAAAAATCATCCGGGTAGATGATTTTTCCGGAAATGTCGTGCTGACGATTCTTCATGGTAATCGTGAGATTCTGGTTCCGCTGTCGGACGATTTTATCACAAAATTCGACGAAGAGAAACGGGAACTGCACCTGGATTGTCCGGAGGGGCTCGTTGATTTGTACCTGGAGGAGGAAAACGGAAATAATTGAGTTGAATCTGGAGTAAGGAAATTAATATGTTTGAGAAGGAAGATCTGAAAAATGCATTGCAGGTGTTGCGGAATGGCGGTGTGATCCTCTATCCGACAGATACGGTCTGGGGTTTAGGTTGCGACGCGACCAATTCCGATGCCGTGAAGAGGATTTTTACGATCAAACAAAGGGAAGATTCAAAGAGCATGCTGGTGCTGATGGAGAATCCAAATATGCTCAGCGCTTACCTAAAAGAGGTTCCGGAAATTGCCTGGCAACTGATCGAGGTGACTGATAAGCCATTAACAATCATCTATCCGGGGGCAAAAAATCTGGCTCCGAATCTGGTTGCTGAAGATGGGTCCATTGGCATCAGAATTACCACCGAGACTTTTACGGAGCATCTGATTCAGCAATTTCGCCGTCCTGTCGTTTCAACTTCTGCCAACTTATCAGGAAAGCCGGCGCCGCAAAATTTTGATGAAATTGAGGAGGGGATTTTGTCGGCAGTGGATTATGTGGTTCAGTATCGGCAGGAGGAAACTGCTAAATCGAAACCGTCTGCAATTATTAAGCTGGGCCCCAGCGGGCAGATACAAATCATCCGGTAGTTATAAGTTGCTATGCCGCTGCTATGCCGCTATCCCTCGTTTGCAAGCCGCTATCCCTCGTTTGCAACGAGGGATCATCACGGTATAAATCCCTCGTTGCAAACGAGGGATGGCTAAATTAAACCGGACACCGCTCCAGCGGATTGCAAATCCGCTGGAGCATCAATTGGTGAAAGGTTACACCTCTATGAAATGCTTATTTTCGAACGGCCTATAATTGAAAAACTTCTCAAACCAATACAGAAAAAAATATTTCCCCGTCAGTTTCTTCTTTTTTTCGGATAATTCCGGATGCCAGTTCAGCTGCTCCAGCCTCTTCTGCATGACGGCAGGATGGGTATCCCTGAAACGCTCGAGACTATCGATGGATTGCGCATAATCATATTCAGCAGCACTTTGGTTGATAGTTTTGATGTGCTTGGAGTCGGCCGACCAGTAATTCTTGCTCCCTTCGAGCTTTTCCATCATTTTTTTCGGCGGACGAACCCAACCATAATGATAAACCGTGGCATCGACAAATTTTCCGTTGAGTTTGCGGGCATCCTTCCAACGAAAACCCTGGGCATCATTCCAGGAGCGAATTCCTTTGTTGTTGCGGACGATCCGGATCTCACTCCGATACCAACGGCGTGAATCCGCCACGTAATCGAAAGTCCCGTAAAAATGCAGGTAGTGAAAGATCAGTCCATGAATTTCCTTGTCCGGCAGGTTATCCTCCATGGCTTTACGGATGACCGGCAGGTATTTCTCATGAATCACCTCATCCCCCTGAATGTAAAAACACCAGTCATACCCTTCCGGGATCGCGTCAAAGGCCTTATTCGTCTCGGAAGCAAGTACCCGACCCCTCTCTTTCAGGGTAGGATCCCAGACGGTATCGATGATCTGAATCTTGTCAGAACCGATGGATTCAATTAACTCCCTTGTTCCGTCATTGCAGTCACCCACGGCCACAATAAAATGATCACATACCGGAAGAATAGAAGTAATCGCCTCTACGACAGGATAATCGTACAGAACTCCGTTCTTTACAAAACTAAATCCGCAGACTCTCATACGATAATATTTTAGGTGTTAACTTTTATACTAGTGTTGTGTTAAGTGACAATTGACGGAACGTCATTCCGAACTTGATTCGGAATCCCCCGATTATAGCTGTCATCCCTCGTTTCAAACGAGGGATAGCGGTGTTCAGCATGACGCAGTATATGTAAAGCTTAACACAAAACATGGAATCCTGGTAGGTCATTGAAATTCAGAGTAGCAAAGTAGTCGTCCAGCGTCTCCGCCCTACGGATCTCTACCACCTCACCGTTTTCCCTGAGAAGTAACTCGGCAGACCGCAATTTTCCGTTGTAATTAAAACCCATGGCATGACCGTGCGCACCCGTATCGTGGATGACCACCAGATCACCGGGCATCATCTTTGGAAGCACCCGGTTGATGGCGAATTTATCGTTGTTCTCACACAATGAACCGGTTACATCGTACATGAATTTGGACGGATTCTCCTCGTTACCCAAAACCGTGATATGGTGATAGGAACCGTACAGGGCCGGGCGCATCAGATTGGCCATGCTGGCATCCAGACCGGCGTATTTTTTGTAGGTATTCTTGATATGCAGTACCCTGGAAACCAGGAATCCGAAGGGTCCGGTGATGGCTCTTCCTGATTCGAAAAAGATTTTCAACGGCTCGAGGCCGTTGGCTACAATGAACTTGCTGTAACTTTCCCGGATACCGTTGGACATTTTATCGAGGTCAACCGCTTGCTGATCAGGCTCGTATGGAATACCGATTCCCCCACCCAGATTCGCAAATTCGAAACGGATACCAAGGGTCTGATGCAGTTCTACGATCAATTCAAAAAGGATATGGGCTGTCTCGACGAAATAATCAGGATTCAGTTCGTTGGATGCCACCATCGTGTGGATGCCAAATCTTTTGATTCCCTTGTCGCGCAGAATCTTGTATCCTTCGAAAAGCTGCTCGCGGGTGAAGCCATATTTGGCCTCCTCAGGATGACCGATAATGGCATTTCCCTCCTTGAGCGCTCCCGGGTTGTAGCGGAAACAGACCAGCTCAGGCAGACCGACTTTCTCTTCGAGGTAGCTGATGTGGGCAAAATCGTCGAGGTTGATGATGGCCCCGAGTTCGATTGCCTTCTTGTATTCGTAGGCGGGCGTGTCATTGGAAGTAAACATGATCTCTTCACCACGCAATCCAACCTTTTCGGCCAGTTCGAGCTCGGCCATGGAACTGCAGTCGATGCCGAAGCCTTCCTGGCGTAAGATCTTCATCAGAAAGGGATTGGGAGCGGATTTAATGGCATAATATTCCTTGAAACCCGGGTTCCAGGAGAATGCTTTGACGAATTTGCGGGCATACTCGCGCATTCCCTTTTCGTCGTAAATATGAAATGGAGTAGGAAATTTTTCTGCAATCTTTGCTAATTCCTCCTTCGAAAATGGCATTGTCTTCTCAGTCATTGTTGAAAAAATTGAAACGGCAAATTTACAAAAAATCGCAGAGAGGTGCAATTGTTTACCAGAAGAGTTCCCGACTAAGAATGCCGTTAGCGATTTCCCTGACCTCCCCGGTCAGACGGATATTCCACGACTCATCTACTTCAATTTTCAGGGTACCACCAGGCATCCGGACTGAAATAGTCCGGTTGACAAGCTCTTTTTTGACCAATACAGCTGCAATGGCACTCGAAGAGCTACCGGACGCCTGCGTAAAGCCGGCACCCCTCTCCCAGATCAGTGCCTCCACCTCATCTCGGGAAATAACTTTCACAAACTGTACATTGATCCGGTTTGGAAACATGGGATGATTTTCAATTAGTGTGCCTATTTTTTTGATTTCAGTTTCATCCAGCTGATCTTTTACTACTACACAATGGGGGTTTCCCATCGTAACGCAATGGATGCGATATTCTCTGCCATCAATCATTAGCGGCTCATTGAAACACTCCTCTTTGGGAAAGTTTACCGGAATTTCCACCGCAGTGAAATTAGCCATGCCCATATCTACCCGAATCATAAAGGCCTTGCCATCCCTTAGCTCCAGAATGTGCACGGCCACCACGCCACCCAAAGTCTCAATGGTATACTGAAGTTGATTTGTAAATCCATAGTCAAAGAGGTACTTGGCGAAGATCCGAAGTCCGTTGCCACTTTTCTCGGCCTCCGAACCGTCAGGATTGAAGATTCTTAGTCCGAAGTCGGCTTTCCCGGTAGGGATTTTAAGTAAGATACCGTCCGAACCGATGCCGACGTGGATGTTGCACAATTGAATAATCCGTTCTTTGGTCAGTTCGAAATCTATGGCAAATTGATCCAGTACAATATATTCGTTTCCCAATCCGTGCGATTTGACAAAAAAATTCGTTTCCATGGCTGCTATTTGTGAGGTTTGCGGTAAAAGTACCCAAAATTTTATTTCGTATCTTTGGCGCAGAATATAAAAGAATGGCAAAAATCAACGAAAATTACCTGAAGCTTAAGGCAGGATATTTGTTCCCGGAAATTGGGCGGCGTGTCAGGGAGTTTGCGCAGGCGAATCCTGGTAAGGAAATCATCAGAATGGGCATCGGGGACGTTACCCAGCCGCTTACTCCCGCTGTGATCAAGGCATTTCATGAAGGGGTTGATGAGATGGCTTCGCTGGCGACTTTTAAGGGATATGGTCCGGAGCAGGGCTATGATTTCCTCCGGGAGGCCATTGCCGTGCATGATTACCAATCTCGCGGCGTGCAAATCACTGCAGATGAAATATTTGTCTCGGATGGTTCGAAATGCGATACCGGCAATATCCAGGAGATTTTTGGCACCGGAAATAAGATTGCCATCGGCGATCCGGTTTACCCTGTTTATGCCGACACTACCGTGATGTCGGGAAAGACAGGAGTCTGCCAATCCAACGGTTATTTCGACGGAATCATCTATATGCCTTGTAATGAAGCGAATGGATTTTTACCAGAACTGCCATCGGAACGTCCGGATCTCATTTTCCTTTGCTTTCCCAATAACCCTACCGGGACCGTCGCATCGAAGGAGGTCCTGAAAAAATGGGTGGATTATGCCCTAAAGAATCAATGTATTATATTGTATGACGCTGCTTATGAGGCCTTTATCACCGACCCTTCTATACCACATTCAATATTTGAAATCGAAGGGGCGAAAAATGTGGCCATCGAGTTCAGAAGTTTCTCGAAGACAGCCGGTTTTACCGGAACCCGGTGTGCCTTCACGGTCATCCCGGAAGAGCTGGTAGCTTATGACGAATCGGGTAAGGCGCATAAAGTCAAACCATTATGGATGAGGCGTCAAACGACAAAATTTAACGGAGTCTCCTATCCTGTTCAAAAGGCTGCGGCAGCGATTTATTCCGAAGAGGGCGCCAAAGAGGTGAAGGCGGTGATCGACTACTATCTCGAAAATGCGCGCATCATGCTGAAAAGCCTGAAGGAGATGGGTTATACCGTTTTTGGAGGTGTTAATGCCCCTTATGTTTGGGTAAAAACGAAAAAAGGATTAACTTCATGGGAGTTTTTTGATCTGTTGCTAAACGAGGCCAATTTGGTCGGGACGCCTGGTTCGGGATTCGGGCCATCCGGCGAAGGCTATTTCCGGTTCTCTGCCTTTGCTGAAAGGGCGAATGTGATTGAGGCAATGGAGCGGTTGAAGATAATGGGCTAATGGGCTAAACTGCTCCTCCTCGTTTGCAACGAGGAGGCCATTGAAAAGTAATTATGATCCCTCGTTGCAAACGAGGGATAGCATATAGATGAGATGAGATTTAAATCAATTTCTTTACTGCTTATTCTGGTTGGTGGATTGTCTTTGAGCGGTTTCACGCAAGTATACTTTCCCGAAGACATGATTAAGATTTCTGCTCAGGTTCTGGATGACCTGACCGGACTGCCTGTTCCCTATGTCAATGTTATCAACCAACGGGTCCGGGGAGGCACCATGACCGACAAGGAAGGCAGATTCTCTGTGCAGGCGGATCCGACTGATACACTGACATTCAGATCGTTAGGATATATTGATAAGAAAGTTCCGGTTAGCGAAATGGTCAAGGAGAATGCCGTGGTGACCATGGCGCCGGTCCGATATGAGCTTAATGGAGTGGAAATTACCGGGGAGAAGAATAAAGTAAACATGTCAGGCCTCCTCGATCATGCCAAGATGAACAATATCCCCAGTGAGCTACGGGGAGAGTTTGCTACCAAACCCAAGCTGCTGACGGCAGTTTTTCATCCTACCTCCTTCCTGTATTACAAATTCAACAAAGACGAAAAAGAGAAACGCAATACCCTTGCGGCCATCCGGACAGAACGGCAATGGCAGCTGTTTTCGCTGGTCTATAACAAGGAGATCGCGGCACGGGTGACCGGCTTGAAGGGTGACGAACTGGATAATTTCATGGTTTACTTCAATGCTTACAGCAACCTCTCGTTTAGCGCGACAACTTATGAGGTTGAGAAACGCCTGAAAGAGATCCTGAAGGAATACAGGAAGAAAATGATGGAAGAGAAAACAATTAAAAAGTAACTATCAATCACCTTAATTTATGGTACTCCCAACTTTTGAAGACATCCGCACAGCACATGAACTGATCAAGCCATACATCCACCAGACACCTGTGCTGACGAGCAAGAGCATCAATGCCCTGATGGGATGTGAACTCTTCTTTAAATGTGAGAACTTCCAGAAAGTTGGCGCCTTCAAATTCCGTGGTGCTACCAACGCCGTTTTCTCTCTAAGCGATGCAGAGGCTGCCTCCGGTGTCGGCACTCATTC
>DATCHD010000049.1:0-44202 GCA_036508555.1 Prolixibacteraceae bacterium | reverse complement strand
CAAAAAAAAGCTCCCAAAAAGGGAGCCCAATTTTTTATAAGGAAGATCAATTATTTGTGATCAACTGAATACATGTGTGAGATCAGGTCGACAACCTTGTTGGAGTAACCCCACTCATTGTCATACCAGGAAACCACCTTTACGAAATGGTCGTTCAGTCCGATACCGGCACCTGCATCAAAAATGGAAGTACGTGGGTCTGTTACGAAATCTGTAGAAACTACGTCATCTTCGGTGTAACCAAGGATGCCTTTCAGTTCGCCTTCAGAGGCAGCTTTCATGGCAGCGCAGATGGCTTTGTAAGGAGCGGGTTTTTCCAAACGACAGGTAAGGTCCACAACCGATACGTCGGGAGTTGGTACGCGGAAAGCCATACCTGTTAATTTACCATTCATTTCGGGAATTACCTTGCCAACCGCTTTGGCGGCACCTGTTGATGATGGGATGATGTTCTGAGCTGCACCGCGGCCACCTCTCCAGTCCTTCGTTGACGGACTGTCAACAGTTTTCTGGGTAGCTGTTGTTGCGTGAACAGTGGTCATCAAGCCTTCGATGATTCCAAAATTATCGTTCAATACTTTAACGATCGGAGCAAGACAGTTGGTGGTGCAGGAAGCATTGGAGACAAAATTCATGTCTGTTGTATACTTACCATGATTCACTCCCATTACAAACATTGGGGTATCATCCTTGGAAGGAGCTGACATGATTACTTTCTTTGCACCTGCGCTGAGGTGGGCCTGACATTTCTCTTTGTCCAGGAAAAGACCTGTTGATTCAACAACATACTCTGCACCAATCTCGTTCCATTTCAAATCTGCCGGATTTCTTTCAGAAGTTACACGGATTTTTTTGCCGTTTACTACCAAAAAACCATTTTCAACTGAAACTGTACCTTTAAAACGACCGTGTGTGGAGTCGTATTTCAGCATGTAAGCCATGTAGTCAACGTCGATGAGGTCGTTGATTCCAACAATTTCCACATCATTTTTTTCAACGGCTGCACGGAAGACCAAACGGCCAATTCGACCGAAACCGTTAATACCAACTTTAATCTTTGACATAATCTATTCGTTTAGAGAATTATAAGAGTGTAAAACACAGTTCATAAAATGCACTGCAAAGTTAATTATATAAATCCATTATCTGAATCATAACGGAGTACATATAACGCTCTTTTTACAAATTGTTAACGTAAAGGGAAGAAATCAGCGCTTCTTCATCCAGACCTTGTTTTGTTTGGCCGGGGCTGGTTTGTAATTACAGCCGCAGCTCTTGCATTGCACAAAAAGCACGGAAGCTGCCAGGAGAAGGGTACAAATAATCAAAGACTTTTTCATCTCCGTAATCAACGTTTTTTAATCCAATAGTTGCTTATTTTTGCCGCTTTTGGCTTATAAGTACACTTGCTGCTTGTGCATTGTGCAAAAAGGAAGGCGGCCACCAGCAAAAGAGAAAAAATGACTGTCGATTTTTCCATTACATCTGAAGTTACTCTAAAATGAGCCGATGACGAGAATTGAACTCGTGACCCCTTCCTTACCAAGGAAGTACTCTACCCCTGAGCTACATCGGCAAAATCAGAGCGGGAGACGGGACTCAAACCCGCGACCCTCAGCTTGGAAGGCTAATGCTCTATCAACTGAGCTACTCCCGCAATGTTTTGAGATTAAAAGAGCAGACTATTATCAGCTCGATTGGGTGGGGAAAGCAGGATTCGAACCTACGAAGGCGTACGCCAGCAGATTTACAGTCTGCCCCAGTTGGCCACTTTGGTATTTCCCCAAAAAAATATTTACAAAGAACTGAGCCGAATGTCAGATTCGAACTGACGACCCCGAGATTACAAATCACGTGCTCTGGCCAACTGAGCTAATTCGGCAAGTGGGTAAGCTACCTGCATCGCACCGCTTCAACCATCTACCCTTGCTGTCTTCCGACCCTGGAGGAGTTCGACAGGAGCTGATCGTGCAGGACTTACCCGGCGCAAAAGTAGGAAAAAATCGTTTTGCACCAAACAAAAAAAAACTTCGAACCATTAATTTTAATATTTCCGCATCATTATTTTCTAATTCAATCACTTATGCTGATAAAATATTAATTTGCTGGCAGAGCAATTGGATGGTTTTCCTAAATTTAGAATATATTTGTTATTCAATTTGAAATATAATACGAAACAATATGGAACAGGAACATCAATCTCTCAACTATTTCTCCATGATGCATGGTTTGTACCTCGGTCTGGGCCTGGTACTTAACCAATTGATATTCTATATTATGGGCATTCCTTTCTCCAAGACAACCGGCTATTTGGTTTATGCAATTCTTATTGCAGGGATAGGTTTTGCCATGTGGACGTTCGCCAAACTGAAGACCGAAGAGGGGCTTCCTTATTCAAAGGCACTTGGACTGGGAACGCTTGTTTCACTTTTTGGAGGGATCATCTTTGGATTCTTCACTTTTATCCTGTACAAATTCATCGAGCCCGGATTGTTCGACAAATTCCTGGCCTACATAGAAGAAACATTGTTGCAGCAGGGCTATAAAGATGATATGGTTGAAGCTATGCTGGCAACTTACAAGAAAGTAACATCTCCTGTTTTGCTGGCCTTCGGACAGATTTTCAGCATCACTTTTATCGGATTTATTTTCTCACTGATCTTAGCCATATTTTTAAAGAAAGAGCCCGCGAATCCATTCTACGAGGTGGATCATGAAGAGGAAGAAGAAGATTAATTATGGATATTTCTGTTATCGTTCCATTGTACAATGAGGTAGAATCCCTGCCTGAGCTGAGCGCCTGGATTGAAAGCGTGATGAAAGCAGGCTCGTTTTCCTATGAGGTCTGGTTTATTGACGATGGCAGCAACGATGGATCCTGGAAATGGATTGATGAGCAGTCAAAGATAAATCCCGCAGTACGGGGCGTCCGTTTCAGGAGAAATTACGGGAAATCCGCCGCCCTGCATACCGGTTTCAAAGAAGCCAATGGCGACGTCGTGATAACAATGGACGCCGATCTTCAGGATAGTCCGGATGAAATTCCGGCCCTGTATAAGATGATAAAAGAGGAGGGCTATGACCTCGTCTCCGGATGGAAGAAGAAACGATTCGATCCCATTTCAAAGCGATTACCAAGTAAATTTTATAATGCGACTGCCAGCAGGGTGACTGGTATTAAGCTTCACGATTTCAACTGCGGATTGAAAGCCTACCGCAATGAAGTTGTTAAAAGTATTGAGGTCTACGGCGAGATGCACCGCTACATTCCCTACATCGCCAAACAGGCCGGCTTTGCCAATATCGGGGAGATGGTCGTGAAACACCAGGCGAGAAAATTCGGGACAACCAAATTCGGATTCAGCCGGTTCATCTTCGGATACCTCGATCTGATGTCTATTTCATTTATCTCGCGCTTCGGTAAGCGTCCCATGCACCTGTTTGGCACACTTGGGTCGCTCATGTTTTTCCTTGGATTCCTGGCTGTGGCCTGGTTGGGAGGATTTAAAATGTACCTGCAATTTCATGGAATTCTTGTCGAAAGGGTCACTATAAGTCCCTACTTTTACCTTGCACTTACTTCGATGATTCTTGGCACCCAGCTTTTCCTTGCCGGATTCCTGGGCGAACTCATCTCGAGGAGTTCTGAGAATAGGAATCATTACCTGATTGATAAGAGAACATAGAAAAGAATATGCTAATGTGCTAATATGCTAATGTGCTAATTGCACTGCAATTGAGATTTTATTTTTTGCTTGTAGTTCGTGCAATAACCCATGGCGGCGTTCTTATAATTAGCACATTAGCATATTAGCACATTAGCACCATGGAACTATCTGTTTTAAAGGATATTGTCATCATCTTTGCCCTTTCCTCCCTGGTTAACTACCTGTTTACCAAGATCAAGGTACCGACTATCATTGGATATCTATTGACAGGTGTGATCGTAGGACCAAAACTCCTTGGTATCATCAAGGCCCCGCAGGAAATTGAACTGATGGCAGAGATTGGTGTCGTTCTGCTGCTTTTCATGATTGGAATGGAGTTTTCGCTCAATCATCTTTTCAAGATAAGGCGCAGGGTATTTTTAGGAGGCTTTCTTCAGCTATCACTTACCACGCTGGTCGCCACGTTATTGATTCATTCTTACAATCTCAACTGGAAAGCAGCTGTTTTTATCGGATCCCTGACCGCATTAAGCAGTACCGCTGTAGTCCTGAAAATCCTGCAGGATCGTTCAGAGATCACCTCCAATTATGGAAGGACAGTCCTGGGAATCCTGATTTTTCAGGACATCATACTGGTTCCGCTCATGCTCTTCACCCCTTTCCTTGGAGGTGGAGAGATTGATTACGGCGGACAGCTCGCACTGCTGGCCCTCAAGAGTGTTTTGATCATCGGATTTCTTTATGTCGGAAACCGCTGGCTGATGCCCAGGTTGCTTCATCAGATTGCCATGACCCGTAACCGGGAGTTGTTCATGATGATAATTCTGCTGATTTGCCTTGCGGTGGCCTTGTTGACCTATCAGATGGGGATGCCGCTTGCATTTGGGGCTTTCCTGGCAGGACTGATGATTTCAGAATCGGAATACAGTCATGATGCTTTCGGCAACCTTATCACCTTCCGGGATACCTTTACCAGTTTTTTCTTCGTTTCGATTGGAATGCTGATGGATCTGAGTTTTGTGGCTGTCAATCCCGGGATGGTTATTGGGGCAGTCATCATGGTAGTCATCCTAAAATTTGTGGTAGGTAGTCTGACGGCATTCTTGCTGGGACATACCTTCAGAGGGACTATCCTGGTAGGTATTGCACTGAGTCAGGTGGGGGAATTCTCTTTTATTTTGGCGAAATTAGGGAAAGATTTTTCCATTCTGGACAATTATTATTACCAGCTTTTTCTGGCTGTGGCCATCATTACGATGTCTCTTTCGCCTTTCCTGATTATGCTCGGGTCGAGGATCGCGAACCTGCTGCTAAAACTTCCCTTTCCGAAATGGATTATTGAAGGTCTCTTCCCGTTGAAGCAGGTAGAAATTCCTCCGCTGCAGAACCATCTTGTTCTGATTGGCAAGGATTCACGGGCTCAAAATCTTTCCAGGATGGCCAAGTTCCACAACTTGCCCTATGTTTCCATTATTTTTGATCCGGAAATTGCCCGGCAACGTCAGGAAAAAGGTGAGACCGTGGTCTATGGTGACGCGTTCAACCTTCCAATCCTGGAGAAGGCGCAGGTGGCCAATGCGCGCGTGGTCGTGATTTCGATCGGAAAACTTGACATTCTCAAGATGATTATAAGAAAAGTCAGACTCATAAATAAACATGCCTCTATCGTAGTGCGCACGCAGCATGTAGAAGACATTGAAGTACTATATAAGATTGGTGCAACACAGGTTATTCCGGAAGAATTTGAGACCGCTATTGATCTCTTTGAAAGGGTGATGACAAATTTTCTGCTGCCACGTTCTGAGATCGATCTTGCCATCGACAGGATCAGAAATGATCATTACGGAATATTTATGGAAGATTCCACCAATCCGGACCATAAAAAAAGCCTGCAGAGTTGATCTGCAGGCCCTTCCACAATTTAAGTGATGGATTATTTTCCGCCAAAATGGTAACTAAGACCAACGGCAAATCCCAGGTTATGCTTTTTATATGTTTCGGTGTATTGTCCAATAGTAGCATCACTGTCTGTTAACGTCTTATTCGCGTTATCATAGTTGGTTAGGAGTGCACCAAGATCAACCGTAAAGTTGGCAGTTGGTTTGATTTCAAATCCGCCTGAGTAAGTATCGGAATTGCTATAAAAGCTGAAATCACTGTTAAACTGATCAAAAACGCCCATTTGAGTATGCATGTAACCACAGCTGACAGCAGCATATCTGCATAGTTGATATTGAGCTCCAACGGCAGTTTCCCACTCGTTATTCTTGATGGCGCGCGGCTCACCATAAATATTATTGCCCCAATCGACACCCTTGTCATTGTAACTGTTGAAAGATACTGAAAGGTCGAATTTTTTGGACATTTTGTAATCGACGCCAATCGCAAGAATAGAAGGAATATCACTTTGAGAAGTGGCTTTGTCGGGGAACAGGCCAGTATCATCCACTTTTGTAGCATTTGTCAGTTCCAGTTTTGTCTTAAACTCATATTTCACACCGATGTTCAGCCCTTCGACAGGAGCGATGTTCAAGCCAAGGATGGGTGTAATGCCACTGCCGGTTTGTTTCGTATCGACAGATTTATCTTTCAAAGAAGCTCCTGTGGCAACCATGGTTGCAGCCTTGCCATTCAGATCGGCGGCAGCACCGGTAAAAGTTGCCTGAATGGTAGAAACCGGCATGGCATTAATCTGCGCCTGAGTTGCACCGAAACTTAGTAAACCACCTTCAATCTGTGCCTTTTGTACCGCTGAAATTTTGCCGGCACTCAATAATGTGCTGAGCGTTAAACTACCCGCGCCACCGGCAATGAGAGGTGCGACACCAGCAGCGGCAGTAGTAGCCTGTCCGGCGAGCACTGTCATCATAGGTGCGACTGTACTTGTAAGATAGGCAGCTGCGGGTGCGTAAGTCCCGTTTGCCATTACCTGAATACCTGTTATTGAACCAGTATAGGTATTTGTTGCAGGGAGATAACGTGCTCCGCCATAAACCGAAAATATATCATTAATCTTATAAGAGACCCCTGCCTGAACTCCCCAGAAAACAGATTCTCCTTTGAAAGAAATATTAGTTTTATAATTTGTAACAGTCTGACCAAGAGCCTTCAATCCAGCTAATCCGGGTACGAGTTTTGAGATGCTCTTTTCGAAATATGGTATGCCTGTGCCAAACTCGGCACTTCCTCCACCGCTGTTTGGTCCGAAACCAAGAGAAAAAGCCAGCTTATCCATTTTGTAGATGGCAAAAGCTGTCGGGAAAACCGGAACCTTAGTTTCACCTTTGTAGGTGGACGCATTTAAGAGTGGATAGGCGCTCTCAATCGTCTTTGTCTGAAACAGCGTCTGACTTTGAAGTGAAATGTAGAAGCCATTACTCATTTGCATCAACCCTGCAGGATTAAAGTAAACCGCATCGGTTGAAGTAGATGCATTTCGAGATAACATTCTGATAAATTGCGCACTCTGATTGGTGTTGGTAAGAAGACCTCCGGCAAAAACAGCGCCAAAACACATCAATAAACCTGCTGTTACAATAAGTTTTTTCATAATTTTAATTTTTGATTGGAACTATATCATTCGATTAACTTTCATCTTAAATCGCGAACATCTGCAAAGCATTAAACCACCATTATTCAGCTGTCAGAAAGTACTGAAAACTAGGGCGAAGATAAGAACATTTTAATTAATTCCAAACTGCAGATAATTGGAATTCAGGATATTAGATCGTTTTGTTTGAATGTTCGAAAATATACCGGGCTATGAATATACAGGTTTGAGTTAGCAGAGAACTGACAGTCAGTTACCGATAATTTTGATAAATTTGACCTCCCACAAAAATTTAAAAGTCAACCATGGATCAAAGAGTAAAAAATGTTATCATAGCAATGGCTGTTGTTCTCTTCGGATTATTGGCTTATTACCTCAGTTTCATCGTGGCCTATATTCTTATTGCTGCTGTCATGTCCCTAATTGGTAGCCCATTAACACTTATATTTCAGCGCATTCATTACAAGAAATTCAGAATTGGCCGAAGTGCGGCCGCATTTCTGACCTTACTTACGCTGTGGATAGGAATCATAGGATTCTTCAGCTTCCTGATTCCTATGGTAGCTTCTGAAGTAAATCAGCTTTCAACGATTAACATCCAGGATGTCGTGAATTATCTGAATAGTGCCTTTGAGCAGATAAAGACCAATTATCCGGGACTGGTTTCCAACATTACACATGACACCAGTCCGGAGACTTACATTAAAGGCCAGCTGCTGAGCTTTCTTAATTTTGGTCAGGTAAGTTCTGTCTTCGGATCGATCGCCACTGTAATCGGAAATATATTCCTGATGTTTTTCTCGGTCTCATTTATCCTCTTTTTCTTCCTGAAAGAAGATCAGCTGTTTCGCAAATGGATTCTGGTATTATCGCCGGATAAATATGAGGATCGAGTGAAAAAAACGATGGATTCGGTAAGCTTTCTGCTAAAAAGGTACCTCATTGGAATGCTGCTTCAGATGCTGGGGGTTATGATCCTCTCTGTTATAGGATTTACCATCATCGGGATGGAATTCTCACACGCTGTGGTGGTAGGTGTCTTTGCCGGACTTATCAACGTAATTCCGTACATAGGACCGTGGGTAGGTGCACTTTTTGGACTCGTTGTAGTCGTTGCCAATAACCTCGGATCAAATTTTACGGGGGTTACCCTGCCCTTAATGATCGGTGTGGTTATCGTGGTAATGGTGGTCCAGTTCATCGACAACATGGTTTTTCAGACCATTATCTATTCCAACAGCATCAGGGTCCATCCACTTGAAATCTTCTTCGTTACCTTGATTGCCGGAAGTCTGGCCGGTATCCCCGGAATGATCCTGGGCATTCCGGCTTATACCGTTTTAAGAGTGATTGCAGGTGAGTTTCTGTCCGAATTTAAAGTTATCCAAAGTTTGACGAACTCAGAGAAATAGCCTATTTAACAGGAAGATAGGCTGCCTTATTTATATCCCCCAAGTTTTTTACGGGTTTTGGAGGATTCAAATACCTTGCAAGAAATTGATAGATTTTGACTCTGGTCTCCTTGGCTGCTTTTGAGTCGATGCGGTCAAAGGAATGGCCACCAGGTATATCCTTGTAGATTTCATACTCGAATTTCTTGCCTTCCGCCTTGAGCGCCTGAATCAGATGTTCAACCTCCAGCACATTCACGTCATCGTCGTTGGTGTTGGTATGAATCAACAGGGGGATCTGTAATTTTGCGGCATTCCACGCCGGAGAACGTTTGCGGTATTCGTTGATATCTTCGCGTGCCGTCTTGCCTAAATGGAAACTGGCTGAATAATCGGCACGGTATTCATCCGTTGCATAACCCATCCTGGCCACCAGATCCGAAACGGGATTACCGGCAAAGGCACATTTATAGGCATCCGGAAAAGCAAAGCTGCTCATCAATGCGATCATTCCGCCGTGACTCCATCCAATCAATCCTACCCTGTTGGCATCCACAAAATCGTAGTTCTCGATCATGTATTTCCTGCTTGCATCACAATCATCATTTTCTAATCCGCCGTAGTCAATCTGCTCATAGAAAGCCTTCCCGTAACCGGTACTGCCCCGGTATTCGGGAGCTACAACGATGTATCCTTGTGCCAACATCTCCCTGAGGATATGGGTATGGTAAGTAGTGAAGTCCGCATGCACACCCCCATGAGGCAGTACAAGCAGCGGATATTTTTTATTCAGGTCGATTTGTTTCGGGATAAAAACATACGACCAAAATTTCACCGGATTCTTTGCTCCCATGGCCGTCGGATTCTTGACTTTAGCCGGAGGCGGACCATACATAAAAACCTTGTCGATGAAGGCCACATCGCTCAGCCGATCGAAAAACAGTCCGTCATCGATCTTCTTCTCTAGAACGTCGAGGCGGTGCCCCAGGGCCTCATTATCGGACTTCAGTCTGGCAATTACCTCTTTGGCAGACTGCTCATCCTGCGCTATAGCAAAGCAGGGTAACAAAAAAATAATTAAAAATAACTTCTTCATTTTTACTCCTAAATTCGTAACCGGATGCTAAATCTACATAATTATTTTAAAAACTGTGTCTGATGGTTGATTTTTCGCCGCTGAAAAACGATATAAATGGAAATCTGCTTACAGATGAATCATCTCTAATTCTCTATTCAACAGATGCTTCCGCATATAAAGAACGACCTTTGGCAGTCGTTTATCCGACCGACAAAGAAGATATTCTGAAGGTAATTTTGTTTTGCAAAAAGCACCGGTTGGGCGTCATTCCGCGTACAGCCGGGACTTCTTTAGCCGGACAAGTCGTCGGGAATGGAGTGGTGGTGGATGTTTCACGCAGGATGACCCAAATTCTCGAAGTCAACCAGTCTGAGAGCTGGGTCAGGGTGCAGCCAGGAGTAGTATTGGACGAGCTCAATCTATACCTGAAAAAATCCGGACTCTTCTTCGGACCCGAGACCTCCACTTCCAACCGTTGCATGTTTGGCGGTATGGTCGGGAATAACGCCTGCGGTGCACACTCCCTCATTTACGGCAGCACCCGGGATCACCTGCTGGAAGTAACCGGCTTCCTTTCTGATGGCTCTGAGGTCCACTTTAAACCACTCTCGCCCAATGAATTTAAAGAAAAATCCAACGGCAGTAACCTGGAAAGTACCCTTTACAGGCAGATTGACCAACTCCTTTCCGATCCAAAAAACCAGGAACAGATCGAAAATGAATACCCGGAGAAAGCCCTTAGACGAAGAAATACCGGGTACGCGCTGGATGAGTTGCTGCATAGCGCTCCCTTCACAGATAGTCCGGCTGCCTTTAATTTTTCAAAACTGATTGCCGGATCGGAAGGAACTTTGTTGTTCATAACAGAGATAAAACTCAATCTGATACCTGTTCCTCCCAAAGAGGTCGGATTGGTTTGCATCCATTTTCATACCCTGGAAGAGGCGATGGAGGGAAATCTGATCGCCCTGAAATACAAACCCGGCGCCATTGAGCTGCTGGATGATGTCATCTTAAAATGTACCCTCGACAGTATCGAGCAAAGAAAAAACAGGTTCTTCGTTCAGGGAGAACCGGGTGCCATACTTGTGGTTGAATGGGCCCGTGAAACGAAGGAAGAGATAGAAGTACTGCGGCAAGCGATGGAAACCGAACTCAGGTCCGCCGCACTGGGGTACCATTTCCCGTTGGTGCTGGGTGATGATATTAAAAAAGTATGGGCGCTACGAAAGGCAGGCCTCGGACTGCTTTCCAATATCCCCGGCGACGCCAAACCTGTTTCTTTGGTAGAAGATACGGCGGTCGATCCGAAAGTCTTATCGAAATACATCGCTGAATTCAAGCTTATTATGGCCTCACATGGCCTGAGTTGCGTTTATCATGCGCACATTGCTACCGGAGAGCTTCACCTTAGGCCTGTCATTAATCTCAAAGATCCTGAAGGAGTCAAGCTGTTCAGGACGGTAGCCACAGAGATAGCGCATCTGGTGAAAAAATACCGCGGATCACTCAGCGGTGAGCATGGAGACGGCAGGCTAAGAGGGGAATTTATTCCGATCATACTGGGAGAGCACAACTTTGAACTGATCAAACAGGTGAAGCAATGTTGGGATCCTGACAATATTTTCAATCCTGGTAAGATTGTCAATACTCCTCCAATGGACAGTTCCCTCAGAATTAATCCGGGGGAGCGCTATCCGGAATTTGAAACCTACTTTGACTGGTCCGATTCACAGGGATTCGTGCGCCATGTTGAGAAATGCAATGGATCGGGCGATTGCCGCAAATCCGAATTGATCGGGGGGACGATGTGCCCGAGTTACATGGCAACCCGCGAAGAGAAAAACACCACCAGAGCCAGAGCTAATCTTCTCAATGACTACCTGCACAGCAGAAAGAGTAAGGATGCCTTCAAAAGCAAGGAAATTTACGCGATTCTCGACCTTTGCCTCTCCTGCAAGGGATGCAAGTCGGAGTGCCCGTCGGGAGTGGATATGACTAAAATCAAAGCCGAGTTTCTGCAGCACAAATATGATCGCGAAGGTTCGCCATTACGATCGAAATTGGTGGCCAACATCGCCTCCTTTTACAAACTGGGATCTGCATTTCCATGGATGTTCAATTTCTTCCTACATAACCTCTTCACTGCATCTCTACTGAAATATGCAACCGGATTTGCGCAGAAAAGGAGTATCCCCGGATTGGGGCAGACGACCCTGAGAGGCTGGTGCAGGAAAAATCTAAAGACCTTGAACGAAGGCTTGAAGGAAACAAAGGGCAGCCTTTATTTTTTCGTGGATGAGTTTACCAATTATAACGACACGGAGATCGGCATCAAGGCTCTAATGGTACTTAATAAGCTGGGATATAAGATATTGGTTGTCGATCATGAGGTAAGTGGGAGGACTTTTCTCTCGAAAGGCTATGTCCGGAAAGCCGCCAGTCTTGCGGCAAAGAATGTGTCTATTTTCGCGCCGCTGATCGATAAGACGCATCCTCTGGTCGGAATTGAACCTTCTGCGATTCTTACTTTCAGGGATGAATATCCGGATTTGTTGCGCGGGGATCAGAAAATTGCTGCTCAAAAAATAGCGAAGCACAGTCTGATGATCGACGAATTCCTGGTAAGGGAAAAGGAAAAAGGAAACATCAGCGAGGAGAGTTTTACCAATAAAGAACTGACTATCAAGCTACATGGCCATTGTCAGCAAAAAGCAATCGCCTCTACTCTGCCGACAAAAAAAATGCTTTCCTTACCAGGAAACTACCGTGTGCAAGAGGTTCCGTCCGGCTGCTGCGGCATGGCCGGGTCGTTTGGATACGAAAAAGAGCATTATGATCTGTCGATGAAAATCGGGAATCTGGTGCTGTTTCCTGAGATACAACGGCTGGACCCGGAGGTCGTTATTGCTGCCCCCGGTACGAGTTGCAGGCACCATATTCTCGATGGGACCGGCAGAAAAGCCTTGCATCCCATCGAGATTTTGTATGATGCATTATTATAAGCCAACTACCAGATTTTCGCCCTCTTATCAGATTCCAGAAACATTTTCTGACCCGCTTTCACATCAAACGCGGCATAAAATTCCGGCAAATTTTGCAGCGGTCCGAGTACCCTGAAACGACCAAGCGAATGGACATCCTCTTTGGTTCTCCGCTGAATCTCTTTATCCCTGGTGTTTTGTCCCCAGATGTGCCCATAAGCCAGGAAAAAGCGTTGGTCCGGAGTGAATCCGTCGATCTTTCCCTTCTGTGTGTTGGCGGTTTTGAAGGCCTGAAAAGAGATGTTCAATCCGCCCAGGTCTGCGATATTTTCTCCCAGACTCAATCGTCCGTCGGCATGTAAAGTGTCTAGAACAACGAAGTTATTGTACTGATCTACAAGTATTTTAGTACGTTCGTCGAAACGTTTGGAATCTTCCGGTGTCCACCAGTCAGTCAGGTTTCCCTCCTTATCAAATTTCCGTCCCTGATCATCGAATCCATGGGTCATCTCGTGACCAATCACCACACCGATCGCACCATAATTAACGGCATCGTCACCATCTTTAAAGAAGAAAGGTGACTGTAAAATAGCCGCCGGGAAGACTATCTCATTCTTGTCCGGGCTGTAATAAGCATTCACTGTCTGCGGTGACATCCCCCATTCGCCCTTATCCACAGGCTTGTTGATCTTGTTCAAGCTAAAATCCATGGCGAATTTGTTGGCGCGAAGAACATTCATCACATAAGCGTCATCCATGATCTCCAGTCCGGTGTAGTCTCTCCACTTATCAGGATAGCCGATTTTAACAGTGATGGTTTTCAATTTCTCCATGGCCTTTGTCTTGGTTTCGGGACTCATCCACTCCAGGTTTTTGATTCTCTCGCCCAGCGATACGCGCAGGTTGGAAACCAGTTTGATCATACGGTCTTTTGACGACTGTGGGAAATATGCTTTTACGTACAACTGTCCAAGCGCTTCGCTCAGGGCGCCACTGGTCTCACCCAGTACGCGTTTCCAGCGGGGACGCATTACATCGGTACCTGTCATGGCCTTGCCATAAAAATCAAAACTGGCCTTCTCGAAATCGAAGGAGAGGTAGGAAGCGGTCTCGTTGATCAGGCACCATTTCAGGTAGATCTTCCAGTCGTCAACAGGCACAGTCGTTAGCATGTTGCTGATCTCTTTTAGAAAATTCGGTTGTCTCATGTTCACAGAACCCGGATCACCTAAGCCAAGATCCGCAAAATAACGGTTCCAGTTGAAGGAAGGAGCCAGTTTTGCCAGCTCTGCGGTAGTTACTTTGTTGTAGGTTTTGTTTGGGTCACGTTGTTCGAGTCTGGACATGGCGGCTTTTGCCAGCTGAGTTTCCAGTGCCATAATTTTTTGAGCACTTTGTGCTGCTACAGCATCGTCGTTACCTGTCAACTTGAAGATCGTGGTAACATAGGTCATATATTTTGCCCGCAGATCAACAGATCTGGGATCTTCGTTCAGGTAGTAATCCCGATCGGGCATTCCCATACCTGCCTGTGTCAACTGGGCGATAACCATTGAACTGTTGCGTGAATCCGCTGCACCAAAAATTCCGAACAAGGGGAAAATTCCATATTGGTGCATGCGTATGACGGCTTCCTGAACCTGTTCGATCGTGTTGATCTGATCTATTTCCTTCAGAAAAGGAGTAACAATTTCCAGTCCCTGCTTCTCTATTTTCGCGGTATCCATGCCGGAATTGTAAAGTGTGGCAATCTTATCAGGGATGGAACCCTTGGGATTGTTGGAAGCGGCAGTGGTTTTCACCAGATCCTGTACCTGTTTTTCTGCCACCTCGGCTAGCTGATCGAAAGAACCGAATCGTCCGCGATCGGCGGGTAACGGATTGAGTTTCTTCCAACCGCCATTGGCGAAGGTGTCAAAATCGTTACCAGGGATAACTGACAGATCAAGATTAGCGGGGTTAATAGTAGGATCAGCTTTCTTAGCCTCTCCACAGGATAGCAAAATAGCTGCGATCATAGATAGCGAAATTGAAAGAATGACGAATTTGTTCTTCATGGTATTGATTCTGAATTTTTTGTTTCCAAAGATATTTAAATTAAATAAATTGCATACTGATTTACTGCCGGGGTAGCTGGCCTTACTGATATTTCTGTTATCTTTTGTCAGGTTGAAATGGAATTTCTGAAACTACAGCGAACTTCGCTCCAGCGGATTTGTAATTATTGCTATCCCTCGTTTGCAACGAGGGATCATAATTACATTCCTATTGCCTCCTCGTTACAAACAAGGAGGAGCAGCGTGCTGCGGATTGCAAATCCACAGCAGCAGCAATGCAAATCCACAGCAGCCTGTGCAGCATGCCGTCACTTGCCGCTGGCTACCACTTCCTCCACTTCTTCAGGATTAATTGGCACCCGATTACCCAATAGTCGCACTCCAGTTTTTGTAATCAGCATATCGTCTTCCAGCCGAATCCCGCCGAAGCCAATGTATTCTCTGACCTTGCCAAAATTGATGAATTCACTGTTTATTTTCTCCTTTTCCCATTTTTCGATCAGGGCCGGGATAAAATAAATCCCCGGTTCATTGGTAATGACGAAACCTGGCTGTAACCTCCGACCCAGACGGAGATATGCCGTTCCGAACTGATCCATCGGACGAATCTCATCGTCAAATCCGACATGTATCTGTCCGTAATCCTCCATGTCGTGGGCATCGAGGCCCATCATGTGACCGAGTCCGTGGGGGAAAAAGAGTGCGTGAGCGCCTTTGGCAACTGCCTCGGTAACATCACCTTTCATCAGGCCCAGTTCTTTTAGCTCTGAGGCAATCAAGATAGCGATCTCAAAATGAATAGCTTGAAAGGTAACACCTGGTTTGGCAAGGGAAAATGCTTTGTTGTTGGCAGCCAGGACTATGTTATAAATATCCAGCTGTCGTTGACTAAACTTCCCTCCTACCGGGATGGTGCGGGTAAAATCAGAGGCATAATGGCCGTTGGATTCTGCGCCGGCATCTACCATCATCAGGCGACCCGCTTTTAACGGAAATGAATGATTATGATTGTGAAGGGTCTCGCCATTTTGAGTAAGGATTGTAGGGAATGAAGTACCCATTCCACGTGAAAGGGCAATGCCTTCGATTAATCCGGCAATTTTCTGTTCGGGGGTTCCCGGTTGGGCCATTTTCATGGCAGTGACATGCATCTCATAGCCGATGGCGCAAGCCCGTTCAATCTCCTCAATCTCAGCTTCATCCTTAATGGAACGCATGGCAACACAAGAATGAACCAGGGCCATGGACGCATAATCTTTTAATTTACAAATTTTTATGCCCAGCAAACTGCTTAACTGAATCTTATTCTCTGCGCGGTAAGGTGGAAGAAAATGAATCCTTCGGCCAGATTTTACCGTCCGTTCAATTGTCTGGGAGAGCTTATCCATGGGTGCCGTCACCTCAACACCGACGGTAAAAGCCTGCTCAGCCACTGATTTTTGAGGACCCATCCAGATGATATCTTCGATCTCTACGTCGTTGGCATAAATATAATCGTAGTTGTTGTCCACATCGATGACCCCGAACATTCCTGGTAGGTCCAGACCAAAGAAATAGAGAAAGGTACTGTCTTGTCTAAAATGGTAGGTGTTTTCAGGATAATTCATAGGAGACTCCTGATTGCCGGGGATGAGAATCAGTCCTGAACCGACTTTTTGACGAAGAACGGCACGACGGCTGGTATAAGTTTCTTTGCTAAACATAGGTTGTGTATTAAATACATGGTATACAAGGACAATTTTGGGTAAGCGAATTGCATTTAATTAACCGGAAATCTTAGCTGGTAATCCTTTCTTCAGAATTTTCCTATTTTCCTTCGATTTGGGGAAGAACATGTCATCCGGAGTTAAACCAACCTCCTTAATGACCTTCAAGCCATATTCAATCCGGTTGATGTCGTCATTTTTGGTGTTGTTAGTACCGAAAGAAAATTTTACACCCGATGCCTTGGCCTTCCTTATGAAAGGGATGCTGGGAATTTTATACCGACAGTTGATTTCAAGGGCAACCTGGTTTCGCAAGAGAGCATTGATGACCTTGTCCATTCTTTCATTGGTCCACAATTCATTGTATTCGGGAGCCAGCTTCGCCGGCAGGAAAGTCGGGTTGACATAAATATCGACCGGTTCGTTGTCCATGATGGCCTCGATCTTTCCGACCAGCATATCCATGAATTGCTGGTTGTTTTCCACAAACGTTTCATCCGGCATCCAGAGGCGCATCCTGCGGCCTTTTAGGTCGGTCCAGGTCATAGCATCCGTAAAAATATAGTCGAAACCGGCCACAGCCTTTGGGGTAAAGAGGGTCACCCATTCGCGGCCTTCACACTGCATCGCCTTAAAAATCGGTTCTTTTTCAATACTTTTCAGGTAGATCGTGAGCGTGGAATCGTTGGTAACAGGGAATTTTAGTCCGCAGTTGGCCGCTATACCATAATTCAGTCCACTTTCCCTCGCATGCTGACAGGCCTGGGCCATTGTCAAGCCACCTTTGAGGTGAATATGATAATCGACCAGCGGGAATCCGCGCTGATTCAGGCTGTCAAGCATCTCAGACACTGAATCATTCCTGGTAGAATGGACAATTTTTATGATTCCTGGTAAAGGTTTGATCTTCATATCCGAAACAACCAATTCGCCTGTGTCACCTGTTTTACGCAAGCAAATGAAGCTTCTGGAGAGCACCATTCCTGATAAATTCTCTATTCTTTTGGCATTTTGTGGCTCCTCATATTCACTGATCAGCTTTTCGTTGACAGAAACTTTGATATTGTTTCCTATTACCTGGACGTTCAAGGTAAACCACTCATTGTCATCGGCAGTCCGGACGTAATTATTGCGAATTCGATTCAGACTGCCGGTTTTCAGGGCCGATCCGGTACTGTAATCGCTGTTATTAATCATGACCGAATACCCCCTAAAATTTTTCTCATCGTAACTTTTCGAGGTAGAGAAATTCAGCTGCCCGGCAGCGCCAGGAGTCGTTTTCATCTTCATGGAAAGTTCAAAATTTCGAATCCTGAAAGTGGAGGTGATGGATGCGTTTCCCCCGGCCAGGTGAAATTGATCATCCATAACTGTAGCATCCCTCATTTTCCAATACTTCTCAATATTGTTCTTATCGATGGTTGTTACGGAGCTCATTTTAGGTCCTTTGTAACCGGCAACAAAATAAACGAACAAAGAGAGCACGACCAGCGTCGGCAGAATTTTTTTGATTAGCATATCAGAGTTTTTAAGATTTCGCGACTTTTCTTCTGTAATTTTCAACTTCCCAATTATCAATAAAAGCGATCTGTTGGTCATTCATAAATTTCGGTCCCCCGAAATCCTCAGAATAGTAACTGATTTTCAGAATATTCTCATAGACATCCAACACATTTCGAGCCGATTTCAGACTCTCCTCCACGCCGATAACTCCCTTGTTCTGCAAGACCAGCACCTTCGGCAGATAACCATACCTATCGAAATAAGCAGTCACCATTTCGGTGGCTTTCCGCAGATTTTTCGTTTCATTATTCTGGGCGGGGATATAAAGATAGTGAGCTTTACAATACACGATATCATCCGGCGTAAAAGATTTGCATGCCTTGCTGAAGGCCGCCTCATCCCGTGTAAAATGATCAGTAAGTTCACTTCTCATTCCAACCGACCTGAAGCCCTTGTAACCGGGATGTACGTTTTCTATCTGATCTATTATGACAGACTGAATATCAGATCTTTCCTTACCTGGAAGATGCCGACTCAACCTAGCCTCAATGATCTTCATTATCTCAGAATAGATTTTTTCTATGTCTACTATTGTGTCTGCCCCCACGAAAACGCCATGATTTTCAAGAAAAATTACGTGTGGCTCATATCCAAATTTGTCCGAAAACTGCTTCATCCCGGCTGCCACCTTCTTAAACAAGATATAACCCGGATCGGTATAGGGAATAAACAGCGCCTTGTCTCCAAACATATTCCTGCACGCCTGCTCGGCCTGCGTAGAACACATCACACTGTTCACTTTCGTAGGGTGGGTATGAACCACGTATTGGTATCCGATCAGGTCGTGGAGGGAAGTTTCTACGGAGGGTCGCAAGGTTTTTGGACAAATGATGGCCTCATGCAGATCGGCTTTCACCTCATTTTCACGCAACAGGGGATCGTTGCTATACTGCTTTTGGGAGATCTTGCTGAGCTTCTCCCGCGAAAGGGACACAAATCCGGATTCGTCAATGGTCGACAGCGAGATACCGCTAGCCTTGATCCAGATACTCTCTTCATTTTTGAAAGAGGTATTGCCACCGCCTGCCAGCACGAAAGAGGGATCTGCGCCAAAAAGACGGGAGATTGCTATTAAATTTTTAAGTTCTTGTTCCATAGTGCTTTATTAATTATAGTCATACTTTGCCTCCGGATTGCAAATCCGGAGGAGCGTCAGCCTAAAAATAAGATATTTTGTTCTTACATTTGCTGTGAATTTATCCGTGTGCTTGAACACCACGTAAAAAACAAGTAAAATGAAACAAAAAGTTAGTGTTGCCTTCTTTTTAGCAGGTGTTCTGTTTACCTCGTGTCTGCTGATCTCCAACCTGATCTCCTCAAAAATCATCGCCATCGGCAACTGGTATGTGCCTGCGGGAGTCATGATTTTCCCGATTTCCTACATTATTAACGACGTTGTCGCCGAAGTGTGGGGCTATCGCAAGGCCCGTCTGATTATCTGGACTGGTTTCCTGATGAACCTTTTCGCGGTGCTCTTTTATACGTTGAGCGTGCATTGGCCGGCTGCCCCTTTCTGGCAAAACCAGGATGCATTCGCCAATATTCTGAGCAATACCCCCCGGATCGCAGTAGCCAGTCTGGTGGCCTATCTTGTTGGTTCATTTATCAATGCGTATGTGATGAGCCGGGTAAAAATTATAACTAAAGGCCGGAATTTCTCCTTCAGGGCCATTCTTTCGACACTGTTTGGCGAAGGCGCAGACTCGGCCATCTTCATCACAATCGCTTTTGCCGGGATTATTCCATGGAGCCAGCTTCCGATGATGATCGCGACGCAGGCCATCATCAAGATAATTTTCGAAATCGTGTTGCTGCCATTAACCATTTATGTGGTTAATCTGATCAAACGCGTTGATAATATTGATACGTTTGATGTAGGAATTTCCTATAATCCATTTAAGATCAAAGAATTATAACGTATTTATTGCCGGACTGGAGGCAATAATCTACCTACTTTAAATTATGATAATCAGACCATTATGTCAAACAGAGATAAAAAAGGATTAACGCATCTGGGGCGTGCCGGGAACGTTTATCATTTTGAATACGATCCTTCCCTGCTGGAAGTGTTTGAAAATCAGCATCCGCAGAATGACTACCGTGTCAAGTTTAATTGTCCGGAGTTTACGACGCTCTGCCCGATAACCGGTCAGCCGGACTTTGCCTCCTTATACATCAGCTATATACCTGATCATAAGATGGTTGAAAGCAAGAGCCTGAAACTGTATCTCTTCAGCTTCCGCAACCATGGCGATTTCCATGAGGACTGTGTGAACATTATCATGAAAGATCTGATCCGGCTGATGGATCCCCGGTTTATCGAAGTTTGGGGGAAATTTACACCGCGCGGTGGAATCAGCATTGATCCATACTGCAACTATGGCAAGCCCGGCACGAAATTCGAACAGATGGCCGAATACAGGCTGATGAACATTGATCTGTATCCGGAAAAGGTAGATAACCGGTAAAATTCCATTTAAACTCGCCTTCTTAACGAGACCCTTCGACAGGTTCAGGGACCGTTCTCTAACGCTCCAGCGGATTTGCAATCCGCTGGTAAATTTTCACCAACGGATTGCAAATCCGTTGGAGCGAGTGGTTTCTGTAAACGAGTGGTCTCATTTTCCCATCTTGCCTGTAAAACGCAAAAAAGGCACCCTTCCGGATGCCCTTTTCAATATCTGCAAAGAAAATTAACCCTTTACAACTTTCTTGTATCCGTAAATAGCTGTGGCCCCTAACTCCTCTTCGATGCGGAGCAGCTGGTTGTATTTGGCCATACGGTCTGTGCGGCTCAATGAACCGGTCTTGATCTGACCACTGTTGGTGGCAACAGAGATATCCGCGATGGTAGTATCTTCAGTTTCACCTGAACGGTGTGAAGTAACGCTGGTGTAACCCGCACGGTGTGCCATCTCAATAGCATCGAGGGTCTCGGTAAGCGTCCCGATCTGGTTAACTTTGATCAGGATAGAGTTGGCAGCACCCAGTTCGATACCTTTTTTCAGGTACTCAACGTTGGTTACAAACAAATCATCACCAACAATCTGGCACTTGTCACCCAATTTTGCATTCAGCATCACCCAACCATCCCAGTCATTCTCCGAACATCCGTCCTCGATAGAATCAATGGGGAAATTGGCCACCAGTGAAGCAAGGAATTCAACCTGCTCTTTGTTGCTGCGTTTTGCGCCGTTGGGACCTTCAAATTTGGCATAATTGTAGATTCCATCTTTGTAGAACTCAGAAGCTGCACAGTCGAGACCGATTGATATGTCACCGCCATCTTCCGTGCGACCCGGTTTGTAACCAGCATTCTTAATCGCCAGAATGATACAATTCAGCGCATCTTCAGTACCTTCAAGTTTTGGGGCAAAACCACCTTCGTCACCTACAGCGATGCTAAGGTTACGGTCCTTTAATACTTTTTTCAGGCTATGGAAAACCTCAGCGCCCATACGTAAGGCCTCACGAAAAGAGGAAGCTCCGATTGGGCGGATCATAAATTCCTGGAAAGCGATAGGGGCATCAGAGTGAGAACCACCATTGATGATGTTCATCATCGGAACGGGTAATGTTCTGGCATTGACACCACCGATGTAACGGTAGAGTGGCATTTCGAGGTAAGCAGCGGCAGCCTTGGCTGTAGCGAGGGAAACACCCAGAATAGCATTGGCTCCCAGATTGGATTTTGTTTTGGTTCCATCGAGTGCGATGAGGGCGTGATCCAGTGCTACCTGATTCAAAGCGCTCATACCTAAAACTGCTTCAGCGATAACGGTATTGACATTAGCAACAGCTTTCAAAACACCTTTACCAAGATATCTTTTCTTATCTCCGTCGCGAAGCTCAATTGCCTCATTTTCTCCTGTTGACGCTCCGGATGGTACGGCAGCACGGCCTACAAAACCGCTCTCAAGGGTTACTTCAACTTCTACGGTAGGATTACCGCGTGAATCAAGAATTTCTCTTCCGACGACTTTACTGATTAACATTTTGTGTGATATTTAGGTGATACAATTTCAAAAAACGTCCAAAGATAATTAACACTTTAAAAGATTGATCAACCAGCGCCTTCCGGAACAAATTGTTAATGTAAAAATCACATTAATTCTTTTTCAATTTTCTTTGTATCTTTCTGATAGCCTGATCGATTGACTTTTCAGGTTCTATCACATTGTAGACTCCCCAGAAATCAGGATCGGCAAAGCCGGAAACTTCGTCCATCATCACAACATTTTGCTTCAACCTTTCGTTGGGTTTGGCATTTTTGATCTGACTCTTCTCCCAGTCGGTGACCGCCATTTCGATGCTGCTGGAATAATGGGTATTGAAGAGTTTTCTTTTCCATTCGATCTTGAAGACCAGCTCTGCCCTTGAATAGCCGAAGATCCATTTGCCGTCTTTTTCACGGTAGTTGACCTGATAGTTTGCTTCAGTGGGATAAACTTTTGCTCCGGCAGGTTTCTTTCTGATGAAATATTCGGAGGCCAGGGCTCTGTTTTCGACATTCAAGCTGAAGGTAGCGCTCAGGATGGCCAGACTCTCTGTGTCGACATATAGTTTGCCAAAGTAAAGCGGCTCCACGATATGCGGAAACTGTTGAAAATCTATGATATACATGAGTCTGTCGCCGATTTTGGAGACGTTTTCAATGGTAAACTGGTAGTTTCCAACCATGTCTTCCGTAAAAATCTCCTCCGGATTTTTCACAATATCCAGCAGCAATGAAGTGTAAGGACCGCCCTGCATCTTGAAAGTTAGGGTGTCTAACTTAGTATAATCCGTGTTTTTCCTGCCCTTTGAAAGTTCTATCTGGTCGCCCTTTGCCGATAGCGTCGGTTGTTTGTATACATCCAGGACTGCCTCTGAAAGTGATACATAAGTCTTATTTTTCTTGATGGTCTCCCGGTAGAAAACTGTCATCTTATTCTGATCCTGGTTGTAGTTTTCCAGTCGCCGGTTAAGAATAGTTTTTATCAGAGCGCCTGGATCCTTGGGATGAATGCTGATCGTGGTAAGTGTAACTGACAATAAATCAAGCTCTATCCGGTTTCTTTCCTGTTTCAATGTAGAGAGTTTGACAATTTTTTCCTTGTGAGCCAGAAACGAAACGATAATATTACCTTCAGTTTTGGAAGCCGGAACTTTAAATAAAAACTCCCCATCGCTGTTAGCTACAGTTGAGATGTTGGCACCCTGGAGCGTCAGGGTTGCGAAACCAAGGGGGTTTCTGGTATCCGTCTCTACTACTGTTCCTTTGTACTGAACATAAGTAATCGTATCCTGTTTGAAAACACCGTTCCCGGAAGCCATCGAAATGTTGCTCAAACAAAAGAGGATCAACATCATCATTGCAAAATGTAAAATGTTGATTGACCTAATATTAATTTTTGTTTTCATGTAGAAATTATTTAGTTAAATTTATATTTTTAAACGTTTCTAAACACATGACAGTCAGAATAGAAAATACCCTTACTGATTCAGAAATTATTCTGACATGAAGAATTATCTCTTTACCCTTGTTCTGGTGATCATCTCATCGATCTTATCCGGTCAGGAGCTGAACAAGAAACCCAAAATAGGATTAGTCCTTTCAGGTGGGGGGGCAAAAGGCTTCGCGCATGTTGGTGTCCTGAAAGTGCTGGAGGAGGCTAAAATTCCAATAGACTATATTGCCGGAACAAGTATCGGAAGCATCATCGGCGGACTCTATGCCTGCGGTTATGACGCCGCCACACTCGAGAAAATTATCCTGAAACAGGACTGGACCAGTGTGCTGAGCAATGAATTCAGGTCTGAATCTTCGACGGCGATTGACAAGGAAGATGAGGCCCGTTATATCGTCAGTTTTCCATTTGAACAAAAGAAACTTGCCCTCTCCAACGGTGTCCTCAACGGTCAGAATGCAATGGAGCTCCTGACCTATCTGACATTGGGTTACCAGGATGTATATGATTTCTCCAAATTGCCGATTCCTTTTGTGTGTATCGCAACCGATTTGACTAACGGTGAGGAGGTCGTTCTGAACAAAGGATACCTGCCCAAGGCCATCAGAGCGAGTATGGCAGTACCCGCAGCTTTCACCTCGGTTGAGATCGATGGCAAGATGCTGGTTGACGGTGGAGTCGTTAACAATTATCCTGTGGATCGATGTAAGGAAATGGGGGCTGACTATATCATTGGTGTCGACATCATGGACAGCATGCTAACGGCCAAAGAGCTCAAAGACATCCCGGATGTTGTGGCACAGATGATGAATTTTATGGACAAGAAACGTGCCAACCAAAACGCTAAGAGTGTTGATTTGTATATACGTCCTTTTATCAGAGGCTATTCTGTTGCCCGCTTTAGCTCTGAGTCAGCCCTGAATCTGATCAAAAGAGGCGAAGATGCCGCAAGAAGGGTGCTGCCACAACTGATTCATCTCCGGGATTCTCTTCATCTGGAAGTGAAAAAGAGACCTTTCCATGACAAGATGAGAAATGACACCATCCTGGTGATCAGCAACATCGAGGTAACCGGGACCGACAGGGCAAAGATCGCGTTTTACCTTGGCCAGGTAGGAATCAAGCACGATCAGCGCGTCACGCTTGAGCACCTCAGGAATGGAATATCCAGGCTGTATTCAACAGGAAATTATGAATTTGTTAACTATCAGCTCGTTGGAAGTAAATCCATGACACTGAAGATTGAAGTGAGAGAGCGCAAGAACAACAAGATCAACGCCGGACTTCATTACGACTCTGATTTCAATTCCTCCATGCTGGTTAACATCACGCTTCGCAATCAGAATTTCTTTGGAGCGCGGTTATCGTTGGATGCAAAACTGTCGCAGTATCCGATGTTTTCGGCTAATTATTCGATCGACAGAGGCTGGAAACCAGGACTTTTCGCCAAACTCATGTATGTGGAAGATCATGTTTACAGGTACAGGGAGGATAAGAAAATTGCAGAAATTGATATGTCTCTGATCAACCTGCAGCTTGCAACGCACTCCTATTTAAACGATGCAACCAGGTTCACACTGGGAGCATCTATGGACCGTTTTGGTCTGGGTAACGTCATCGGCGACACATCCAGCTATAACCTCCAGCCAAAAACTTATTTCAATCTTATCTCCAGAATTGAACACAACAGCCTGAATAAGGTCTATTTCCCGACGAGTGGTGTCAATGTTGGCGGAGGTATCAAGGTATTACTAACCAACTGGACGAATAATCCGGTTTTCATTGGAGATTTTTCGTTGAAGCGGGCCAGTGCAATTTCCGAACGGATTACCTATATCTATTCTCTTAACAGCCGTATGATTTTCGGGGGCAACAAATCCTTTTTCCACCATACTTTCCTTGGAGGCGTGCAGCAGACAGATTACTTCAGCAACAGCATTCCGTTCAATGGTATCAGAAGGATGGAGCTGAATACCAGCAGTGTGGGTGTCGGCCGACTGGAGTTCAGGTTAAGAATGTGGGAGAAGATTTTTGTTTCCATATCCGGAGACATCGGGATGTACAGCAATGATAACCTGTTCTTTACGAACCAGAAAACCATTTTCGGCGGTGGATTGAATGCGGCATACAATAGTGTCGTCGGACCCCTCGAATTCAACCTGAGCTTCTCCAGTCTGGACAGGGATGTGCTTCCTTTTCTTTCACTGGGATTTTGGTTCTGATATTTTGTTCTCGCCTAAGGTTTTTTAACTTTGACAGCGTCATGCGTCATGCTGAATTTAATTCAGCATCCCATTTTTAATGAGGGGATTCCGAATCAAGTTTACAATGACGGTGGAACGTCATTAGGCACTTAACACAACACTAGTTCATAGGTTATTGTATCACACCTTCTTTCACTGACTCAGAATATGCGATATACTGTTCTGCTTCTGCTGTTTTTCTGCTTGTTTGTGTCCTCCCAGGCACAAAATAATGCCGTTGACAGCCTTCTGAATGCCGGAAGTCTGAAGACCGGATCTTATAGCATTTATGCCATCGATGCCTCAACAGGTCAGACAATTTATTCCTCACCCCAGAAAAGCCTAAGCACCGCCTCGGTAATGAAACTCTTCACTACGACTGTCGCTTTGGAGGTTCTGGGACCTGAACATACCTTTTCAACCTCTTTATATTATACCGGGAATCTCAATGCAAAAACAGGCGTCCTGAAGGGTAACCTGATTTTAAAAGGAGGCGCTGATCCGGCTTTCTACTCCTCCTATTTTGAGGATCACTACCGAGGATGTTTTGAAAACTGGGTCAACCTGCTAAAGATGAGCGGCATCAGGAAGATCGACGGTAAGATCCTTCTGGATCTTTCTGCTCTCGACCGCACATCTGTCCCCGGAGGATGGAATTGGGATGATATCGGAAATTATTACGGGGCAGGCGTCTCGGCGCTGACATTCATGGACAATACTTACAGCATCCATTTTTCTTCCCCGGAAACGGCCGGTAAATTAGTAACGGTAAAATCTATCCAACCGGAAATACCCGGATTAAAGCTCGAGAATCTTGTACGTTCTTCTTTAATAAGCGGAGATCACACCATTGTTTATGGTGCTCCCGGCTCTTACCAGGAATATGTTGAAGGAACAATCCCGGTATCCAGGGCGGATTTTGTTGTCAGGGCCTCGATGCCGGATCCGGCGATGGTGGCCGGACAGACCCTCCTGAAGAAGATCAGGGAAGGGGGCATATCAATTTCGGGTGGTGTTGCCAAAATGGCTACTAAGGATACCACGAAGAGAATCCTGGTAAGTAATTTTCAGTCGCCATCCCTGAAAGATCTGATTGTACCGCTTAACAAGGAGAGTCTCAATCTTTTTGCAGAACACCTTTTGTGCGAAATTGGACGAGTGCAAGCAGATGCGTCCAATCTGGCCCCAGCCAATGGATCCGGAGTCTTGCATGAGGGAGAATCCGCTCTGGCCAGCGGCTTGGAGGCTTATAGTAAATTCTGCAAAGACAAAGGGATCTATTCGGAAGGATTCTTTCCGGCAGACGGCAGCGGACTATCCCGCGGCAACGCGCTTACTGCCCGAACCCTCGTCGAGACGATGAAATCTGTCTATGATGGTCCGAACAGGGAGCTGTTTTTTAACGCTTTCCCGGTAGCCGGGGTGGATGGAACGCTGAAAAACAGTTTCAAGGGTACTCCGTTGGAAAAAAATCTGAAGGCCAAAACCGGATCGATGGCCAGGGTCAGGAGCATTGCGGGGATGATGCAAACCAAAAACGGGAAAACTGTTTTGGTAGCAATCATCCTGAATAATTTCGATCTTCCTTCATCAGGAACTTCCAAATTACTGGAATCCATTCTGATGACAGTTTATAACGAACAAGGTAATTGAATTTTGAATTTTTGGTTAAAATATTCTATTATTCACAACTCATAATCAAAATGGCAAAAAAACTATAATTTATCAATTATTTAACCTTGATTACTTTCAATTTTATTTTGTGGTGAATTTTTTATTGATATTTTTGTCGCAGTAATAACATTAAGTAAGACATGAAAACATCCGCTGACATCCTCCTTCTCGTGGTCATTCTAATTCTCGTCTGTGCAGGTTGAGGAGGTAAGTCTTTGTGATGACATAAAATACAAGAACCTTTCTCAACAAAACGAGAAAGGTTCTTTTTTTAAAATAAAGATTATGCAAAAAGGGTTAAGAAGCAATCAGTCCACGCAGGGTCGTAAAATGGCAGGCGCCAGAAGCCTGTGGCGGGCCAACGGCATGAAAGAGTCTCATTTTGGGAAGCCAATCATCGCCATTGTCAATTCTTTCACGCAGTTTGTGCCGGGTCACATGCACCTGCATGAGGTCGGACAGATGGTCAAGAAGCTGGTCGAGGCCGAAGGTTGTTTCGCTGCCGAGTTCAATACCATCGCCATTGACGACGGCATCGCGATGGGGCACAGCGGGATGCTTTATTCCCTGCCTTCCCGCGATTTGATTGCCGATAGTGTTGAATACATGGTGAATGCCCATCAGGCGGATGCCATGATCTGCATCTCCAACTGCGATAAGATTACCCCCGGGATGTTGATGGCCTCCATGCGGTTAAACATTCCTTCCATCTTTGTTTCGGGTGGTCCGATGGAGGCCGGCGAGATCCGTGGCAAGCAATATGACCTGGTCGACGCGATGGTCATGGGAGCCGACGATTCGGTTGATGAAACGCTTCTCGCTGAAGTCGAACAGGATGCCTGCCCGACCTGCGGATCCTGTTCCGGCATGTTTACAGCCAACTCAATGAACTGTCTGACAGAGGCTTTAGGTCTCTCCTTGCCAGGAAACGGAACCATCGTCGCCACCCACCTCAACCGGAAAAAACTCTTCGAAAAAGCCGCGAAACGCATCGTCGAAATCACCAATGCCTATTACCATGATGGCAACGAGAGCGTCTTACCCCGTTCCATCGCCACCCGCGATGCCTTCATGAATGCCATGACACTCGATATCGCGATGGGCGGCTCGACCAATACCGTATTGCATCTCCTGGCCGTCGCCCATGAGGCTGGAGTAAATTTTACCATGAAAGACATGGATGAACTTTCTCGTAAGGTGCCTTGTATCTGCAAGGTAGCGCCTAGCTCCTCCTATCATGTACAGGATGTGAACCGCGCTGGCGGTATCCTGGGAATCCTGGGAGAACTGGAAAGAAAAGGATTGTTGCACCTCGGCGTGTCTCGGGTGGACGAGCCAACCCTTGCTGCAGCCATCGCAAAATGGGACATCCGAAGGGTGGACGAAAATTCGGAAGCGCACAAATGGTTTGCCTCCGCACCCGGAAATATCGGCCGGAACCTGGTAATGGGTTCGCAGGAAAAATATTATGCAGCGCTGGATCTCGACAGGCAAAAAGGATGCATCCGCGAGGTGGATCATGCCTTTTCGAAGGAAGGCGGACTGGCCGTTTTATATGGAAATATCGCCAGAAGCGGCTGTATCGTGAAAACGGCCGGCGTGGATGCTTCGGTTTGGCATTTCGAGGGCACGGCCCGTGTCTTTGAATCCCAGGAAGATTCCTGCACAGGCATCCTGGAAGGAAAAGTCAAACCCGGAGATGTGGTGATCATCCGCTACGAAGGACCGAAAGGCGGTCCGGGGATGCAAGAAATGCTCTACCCTACTTCCTACCTGAAATCCAGGAAACTTGACAAGGTCTGCGCCCTGCTGACGGACGGACGTTTCTCCGGTGGAACATCGGGGTTGTCGATCGGCCACGTCTCACCCGAAGCGGCTGCCGGCGGAGAAATCGCGCTGGTGCAGGATGGGGATAAGATTGTAATTGACATTCCCGGCAGGAAAATAGAATGGCTGGTCAGCGAAAAAGAGTTAGCGAAACGCAAAGCATCGGAAGAGGCCCGCGGGAAAAATGCCTGGCGGCCTTCGACCCGGAAAAGAGAGGTCAGCAAGGCACTGAAAGCGTATGCACAGCTGGTTTCGTCGGCAGACAAGGGTGCTGTTCGAATGCTGGATTAGCCTCCGGTCCCTGAGCCAGCCCCGCTCTCCCTCGTTTGCAACGAGGGATCACAAGAGGACTGCAAAACTTCTCCCTCGTTGCAAACGAGGGAGAGCGCAGATTAGTAGGGGCGGCCTGCATCCGCCCAAAAGTAAAGAGTGAAAATGGAAAAATAGAAGAATCATATGAGTACAAAAAGTGAAAAACCAAAACATAATCAGCAAGAGACCTTAGAAATTTCAGGCTCTGAGGCGATGGTCCGGTCGCTGGTGGCGGAGGGTGTCGAGACAATTTTCGGCTACCCCGGCGGAGCCATCATGCCAATTTATGATGCACTATATGATTACGGTCACGCCGTCAAACACGTGCTTGTACGCCACGAGCAGGGTGCAGTCCACGCAGCACAAGGATATGCGCGCGTTTCGGGCAAAGTTGGCGTCTGTTTCGCTACCTCCGGTCCGGGAGCTACTAACCTGATTACCGGCATCGCCGATGCCATGATCGATTCCACTCCGCTGGTATGCGTGACCGGTCAGGTAACCTCAGGACTGCTCGGTACTGACGCCTTCCAGGAATCTGACATGATCGGTATCTCTATGCCAGTGACTAAATGGAACTACCAGATAACCAATGCAGAAGAAATTCCTGAAGCAATCGCCAAGGCTTTTTATATCGCCTCAACTGGCCGCCCCGGGCCCGTTTTGCTCGATATTACCAAGGATGCGCAATTCGGCAAAATGAATTTTGCCTATAAAAAATGTACCCGTATCCGTTCCTATGTTCCGGAATTTCCAACCGACAAGGAGCACCTCAAGAAGGCTGCCGATCTGATCAATGCCGCCCAAAAACCTTTCCTGATTTTCGGTCAGGGGATATTACTGTCTAGCGCAGAAAAAGAGCTCAAGCACTTCATTGAAAAGACCGGAATCCCTGCAGCATCCACTTTGCTGGGTATCTCGGCACTTAATACTGACCATCCACTTCATATGGGAATGCTCGGAATGCATGGCAACTATGCGCCCAATGTCAAGACCAACCAGTGTGATGTTCTGATTGCCATCGGAATGCGCTTCGACGATCGCGTAACAGGAAACATCAAGACCTACGCCTCTCAGGCCAAAGTCATCCATATTGAGATCGACGCCGCGGAGATTGACAAGAATATCAAGACTGAAGTAGCAATACTCGGTGATGCCAGGCATACGCTGCGTCTGCTTTCCACTTTGGTGGACGAAAAGAGACATACTGACTGGGTGAATGAATTTCTCACTGACAGGAAGAAAGAGGAAGAGAAGGTCATTGTCAAGGATCTGCACCCAACAAAACCCGGTTTAACCATGGGTGAGGTGGTAAGAATGTCGACAGATTTAACTCACAATCAGTCAGTTATCGTTACAGATGTTGGACAGAACCAAATGGCAGCAGCCCGATATGCACGCTTCAACCAGTCGAGGTCGTGGGTTACCTCCGGCGGTCTGGGAACTATGGGCTTCGGACTCCCCGCTGCCATCGGAGCCAAGATGGGTGCCCCCGAAAAAGAGGTCATTCTCTTCGTTGGAGATGGTGGTATCCAGATGACTATACAAGAACTTGGAACCATTGCTCAGGAAAAATTACCCGTAAAAATTGTGATTTTGAACAATAATTTCCTGGGCATGGTTCGCCAGTGGCAGGAGCTGTTTTTTGAGAAAAGATATTCCTTTACGGAAATTACCAGTCCGGATTTCGTTAAATTAGCCTCTGCCTATGGTATTCCCGCGGCAGTGGTTTCTGATAGGAAAGATTTGGAACCGGCAATGAAAACGATGCTTGCCGACAAAGGACCCTATCTGCTGGAGGTGAAAATCGAGAAGGAAGACAACATCTTCCCAATGGTTCCGGCGGGAGCGACAGTTTCACATTGTCTACTTGGCGCGGACGAATTATAATTACCAACCCTCAAAAAAGCAACCATGAAGCAAGAATATATCATCAGTGCCTACAGTGAAAACCACATCGGTCTGTTGAACCGGATCACCATCATCTTCACGCGAAGGAAAGTCAACATTGAGAGTTTAACTGTTTCTGAATCAGCTATTACTGGAATTTCCAAATTCACCATCGTGGTAAACGAGGAAATGGAAAAAGTTGTCAACATCGTCAAGCAGATCGAGAAGCAGATCGAAGTTCTGAAGGCTTTCTACCATACCAACGACGAGATGATCTATCAAGAAATCGCCCTTTACAAAGTCTCAACGCAGGCATTGATTGAGAGTGAAATGATCGAGAAGATGGTACGGAAACACAACGCCCGGATTCTGGAGGTCACCAAAGAATATACTGTCATCGAAAAGACTGGTCACAAAGAGGAGACGCAGGCGCTCTTCAACGGATTAAACCAGTTTGGCGTGCTGCAATTTATCCGTTCGGGCCGGATTGCTATCACCCGCTCCCCCATTGAGCGGCTCTCGGAATTTTTGCACGAAAGGGATGCGTTGTTTGCTAAGATGGAGGCAAAAATTAAATGAAGAGATCGCTCCAACCGCTACGCTATCCCTCGTTACAAATCCGTTATCCCTCGTTTCAAACGAGGGATGGCAGAGAAAAGGGGAATCCGTTATCCCTCGTTTCAAACGAGGGATGGCAGATTACCAGCGGATTGCAAATCCGCCGGAGCAAGTGAAAAATGAAAAGTGAAAAATTAAGAAGAAGAATTTTAAAGACAATAATTATTATAAACATTTATCATTAAAAAAGTTTTACAATGGCAAAAATTAAGTTTGGAACAGAAGAAGAAAATGTGGTTACACGTGAGGAATTTCCGGTATCAAAAGCATTGGATATTCTTAAAGATGAAATTATAGCAGTTATCGGTTATGGTGTTCAGGGACCAGCGCAGTCTATGAACATGAGAGATAATGGCTTTAAAGTAATAATTGGCCAGGCTCCTGAATTTAAATCAGATTGGGAAAAAGCCATTAAAGACGGATGGGTTCCTGGTGAAACACTATTCCCTGTAGTTGAAGCTGTAAAAAAAGCCACGATTATTCAATTTCTTGTCTCGGATGCTGCTCAACGTTTGCTTTGGCCTTCGATAAAGCCGCATCTGAATGAAGGGGATGCCCTCTATTTTTCCCATGGTTTTTCAATAACATTCAAAGATCAAACATCGGTAATCCCCCCAGCCAATATTGACGTGATCATGGCAGCTCCAAAAGGATCTGGTGCAAGTGTGCGTACGAACTTCTTAGCAGGAACAGGTATTAATTCAAGCTATGCAGTATTTCAGGATTATACAGGCAGGGCCATGGACCGTACCCTGGCACTTGGTATCGCTATTGGCTCGGGTTACATGTTTCCGACTACATTCGAGAAGGAAGTCTATTCCGACCTTACCGGCGAACGCGGTGTTCTGATGGGGGCACTGGCAGGTATTATCGAAGCACAGTATAAAGTTCTTCGCGATAATGGTCATAGTCCATCTGAATCCTTTAACGAAACTGTTGAAGAGCTTACTCAAAGCCTTATTCGTCTGGTTGATCAAAACGGAATGGACTGGATGTATTCCAATTGTAGCGCCACTGCACAACGTGGTGCCCTCGACTGGAGACACAAATTCCGCGAAGCCACGCTACCGGTTTTTGAAGATCTGTACAAAAGTGTTAAGACTGGTGTGGAAACCAAACGCGTTCTTGATTCAACAAGTGGTATTGATTACAAAGATTTCCTGGAAATAGAGTTAAAGGAGATGCGGGAATCGGAACTCTGGACTGCCGGAGCGGCCGTGCGCAAATTGAGACCGGGGAACCATTAATTAACAATGTATGGACAATAGAGTATATATTTTTGATACCACTTTGCGCGACGGCGAACAGGTGCCAGGATGCCAGCTGAACACCATCGAGAAGATCGAGGTAGCCAGGGTCCTGGAACAATTGGGAGTCGATGTCATCGAAGCTGGGTTTCCGATTTCGAGTCCGGGTGACTTTAAATCGGTCGTCGAGATCTCCAAGGCGGTCACCTGGCCCACCATTTGTGCCTTGTCACGTGCCGTGGAGAAAGATATCGAAGTAGCGGCAGAGTCGTTGAAATTTGCCAAGCGCGGCAGAATTCACACCGGCATCGGCACCTCTCCCTACCACATTGTCTCCAAACTGAACTCTAATCCGGAGGAGATTCTGGACCGTGCAGTCAGGGCCGTCAAATACGCCAAAAGGTTCGTCGAAGATGTAGAATTCTATGCCGAAGACGCCGGACGTTCAGATAATGTCTACCTGGCAAGGGTAATAGAAGCCGTGATCAAGGCGGGTGCTACGGTGGTCAACATCCCGGATACGACAGGATATTGTCTGCCCTCTGACTTTGGGGAAAAAATCAAATTCCTGATGGAGAATGTCCCGAACATACACAAGGCTATTATCTCCACTCACTGTCACAACGACTTAGGCATGGCCACCGCCAACACCATCGCCGGTGTGATGAACGGCGCGCGTCAGGTGGAGGTTACCATCAACGGTATCGGTGAGCGTGCGGGAAATACTTCGCTCGAGGAGGTGGTTATGATCCTTCGCTCCCACAAAGAGCTTGATCTGCACACCAATATCAACACCAAGAATATCTACAAGACTAGCAAACTCGTCTCCAGCCTGATGAACATGCCGGTTCAGCCCAACAAGGCCATCGTAGGCCGGAACGCCTTCGCCCATTCAAGTGGCATCCACCAGGACGGCGTGCTGAAGAACCGCGAAAACTACGAAATTATCGATCCGGTAGAAGTTGGTATTAACGAGTCTTCCATCGTGCTGACAGCCAGGAGCGGACGTGCCGCTTTGAATCATCACCTGGAAATGCTGGGTATCAAACTTGAAAAGGAGAAACTCGACGAGGTTTACCAGGAGTTTCTGTTGCTGGCCGACAAGAAGAAAGACATCAAAGAAGATGATCTGCTGGTACTGGTTGGTGAACACGCAAGTACTGAACGCCGCATCAAACTCGACTTTCTGCAGGTCGTAACAGGGAAGAACCTGTTGCCAATGGCTACTATCCGCCTCAACATCGCCGGCGAGAAATTTACTGCTACAGAATCCGGCAACGGACCAGTCGACGCGGCGATCAATGCTGTCAAGTCCATTATCCACCGAAAGGTGACTTTACAGGAATTCCTGATTCAGGCAATGAACAAAGGAAGCGACGACATTGGCAAGGTGCACATGCAGGTGGAGCACGAAGGCAATATCTTCAACGGTTTTGGCGCCAATACCGACATTATTACCGCTTCGGTGGAGGCTTTCATCGATGCAATCAATAAAATTGGTAACAGTGAGAAGGTTTCTGACGTAAAAGGGTAATCTTTCGATCGAGCGGCCCTTCGACTGCGCTCAGGGACCGGTAGGTGCCCGGTCCCTGAGCGCAGTCGAAGGGTCAAGCATAACAAAAAATTAATATAATAGATTTTGGAACCAACAACATTATTCGATAAAATCTGGGATGCCCATGTGGTCGACAAGATTGAAGGCGGACCTTCCGTCCTGTACATCGACCGGCATTATATCCACGAGGTAACCAGTCCGGTGGCCTTTTCAGGATTGGAAAAACGCGGACTGAAGGTCTTCCGTCCGCAGAATACCGTGGCAACCCCAGATCACAACGTCCCAACCATCGGGCAGCATCTGCCAATTCGCGAAGAACTTTCCCGCAAACAGGTGGAGACGCTGACCGAAAATTGTTCAAGACACCATATTCCGATGTACGGTCTGGGCCACAAATGGCACGGTGTCGTACACATCATCGGACCGGAGTTGGGCCTCACCCAACCGGGCATGACGATCGTCTGCGGCGACAGCCATACCTCTACCCACGGCGCCTTCGGAAGCCTCGCTTTCGGCATCGGCACCAGCGAAGTGGAAATGGTTTTTGCCAGTCAGTGCGTCCTCCTTCCCAAACCAAAGAAGATGCGCATTAATGTGGATGGCACGCTGGGCAAGAACGTAACATCCAAGGACATAGCCCTTTATGTAATCTCTCAACTTTCTACTTCCGGAGGAACTGGGCACTTCATTGAGTTCGCCGGTTCTGCTATCCGCTCGCTTTCCATGGAAGCCAGGATGACCCTGTGCAACATGAGCATCGAGTGCGGCGCCCGGGGCGGGATGATTGCCCCGGACGAAACGACTTTTGTCTACCTGAAGGGTCGCGAAAAGGCTCCAAAGGGTGAAGCATGGGATAAAAAATTGGCCGAATGGAAGAAGTTAAAGACCGATGACGACGCAATTTTTGACACCGAACATACTTTCGATGCCGCCGATATCACGCCAATGATCACTTACGGGACCAATCCCGGAATGGGTGTCGGCGTGGAGGGTTCTATCCCTACCGGGGAAGGTCTCACAGGCAGCGATCGAGCCACTTTCCTGAAATCCCTTGAATACATGGGATTCCGGCCCGGCGAAAAACTAAAAGGTAAGAAGATAGACTACGTCTTTATCGGCAGCTGTACCAACGGCCGTATCGAAGATTTCAGGATGTTTACCAACTATATCAAAGGCAAGAAGAAGGCTTCCTGGGTGACCGCCTGGATCGTACCCGGCTCTAAACAGGTTGAAAATCAGATCCGTGAAGAAGGACTGGTAGAAATCATGGAAACAGCAGGTTTCGTACTTCGTCAGCCCGGATGTTCCGCCTGTCTGGCGATGAACGACGACAAGGTTCCGGAAGGTAAATATGCCGTTTCGACTTCCAACCGAAATTTCGAAGGACGCCAGGGTCCGGGTGCACGAACGATGTTAGCAAGTCCGCTCGTTGCCGCAGCCGCAGCTGTATATGGAGTAATATCTGACCCAAGGGATTAAAAAATAATGTGAAAATTGGGAAACCTCGCTCCAGTGGATTTGCAATCCGTTGGTAAAAGATTGCCAGCGGATTGCAAATCCACTGGAGCGGGGAAAAAAATAATGTTATGATAGAAAAATTTACCAAAATAGTGAGTTCAGCAGTTCCGCTTCCGATCGAGAATGTGGATACTGATCAAATCATTCCCGCCAGATTTTTGAAGGCCGTTGAGCGTAAAGGCTTTGGCGACAACTTGTTCCGCGACTGGCGGTATAAAAAAGACGGCACCCCAAATGCGGATTTCGTCCTGAACAATCCAAAATATACAGGGACAATCCTGGTAGCAGGAAAGAATTTCGGCAGCGGTTCAAGCCGCGAGCACGCCGCCTGGTCTGTTTATGACTATGGCTTCAGGGTTGTTGTTTCCAGCTTCTTTGCCGACATTTTCAAGGGCAACGTGCTCAACAACGGATTATTGCCCATCCAGGTTTCCGAAGATTTTCTTTCCGAAATGTTCGAGACCATCGAACAGAATCCAAAGGCCGCTTTCGAAGTAGATCTGGAAAAACAGACCATCCGCAACGTAAGCCGGTCTTCAGAATTCGTTTTCGATATCAACCCATATAAGAAAGAGTGTCTGCTGAAAGGGTACGACGACATCGACTATCTGCTCAGTCTCAAAAAGGAGATTGAAGCCTTTGAATTAAACGAACAATTTCGATGAAGGATAAAATTTACATCATGGATACGACGCTGAGGGATGGCGAACAGACCTCCGGTGTGTCCTTTTCAGATTCCGAAAAGCTGAACATCGCCAAGATACTACTGGAAGAGGTCAAGGTGGATTTTCTTGAGATAGCCTCGGCCAGGGTTTCTGACGGCGAGATGCTCGGCGCCAAAAAGATTATGGAATGGGCCAACGGCACGGTATTCCATGATAGAATTGAGATCCTGGGCTTCGTCGACGGCATGACTTCCCTCGAATGGATCGCGAAAGCCGGAGGAAAAGTCATCAACCTTCTTGGTAAAGGATCGCTCAGGCATGTCACGCAACAGCTCAAGAAGAGTCCTGAGCAGCACCTGGCCGATATCAAAAAATCGATTGCCACCGCGCAATCCATGAATATTGCTGTCAACCTGTACCTCGAGGACTGGTCCAACGGTATGCGCAATTCGCCTGAGTATGTTAATTTTATGCTCGAAGGTCTCAAAAATGAACCGATCAAGCGGATGATGCTTCCCGACACATTGGGAATTCTCAATCCCACAGAGACTTATCAGTTCTGTACGACCATGATTCGCAATTTTCCGACGCTTCTTTTTGATTTCCATGCGCACAATGACTATGATTTGTCGGTCGCCAATGTCGATGCTGCGATACGTGCCGGAATCAGGACGATCCATACCACCATCAACGGATTGGGAGAGCGGGCAGGCAATGCGCCACTTTCCAGTGTTGTCGCACTGTTGAACGATCACCTGAAGATGTCCAACTCCATCAACGAGCACAAGCTCAACATGGTAAGTCACCTGGTTGAGACCTTCTCGGGAATCCGGATTTCCAGTAACAAACCGATTATTGGAGAGAATGTCTTCACCCAATGCAGTGGTATTCATGCTGATGGCGATAATAAGGACAATCTCTATTACAACGATTTACTGCCAGAGCGCTTCGGCCGTACCCGGAAGTATGCACTTGGAAAAACATCCGGCAAAGCCAATATCGCTAAAAATCTCGAGGAGATGGGCATACGGCTTGACCCTGAAAACCTGAAACGGGTGACCGACAAAGTGATTGAGCTGGCCGACAAGAAAGAATCCGTCACTTCGGAGGATTTACCTTATATCTTGTCCGATATATTGAAAAGTGAGTCTATTTTTGAAAGAATCACTCTCCGGAACTACGCAATCTCCCATGCGCTGGGATTGAGGCCCATGGCAACTGTCTGCATCGAAATGAATGGGGAGTTGTACGAAGAGGCCGGGTCTGGTGATGGTCAATACGATGCCTTTATGAATGCACTTCATAAGATCTATCACAAGCTGCACAAACAATTGCCCGTCCTTGTCAACTATACCGTCACCATTCCTCCGGGAGGAAGAACGGACGCTTTGGTAGAGACGCTGATTACCTGGGCGATAGATGGCCGCGAGTTTAAGACCCGCGGACTGGATCCCGATCAGACTGCAGCCGCGATTAAGGCAACCATTAAAATGCTGAATATTATTTAAACATTTCAAACACCTCGCTATCCCTCGTTTGAAACGAGGGATGACTCAATAAATTTCAAACCTATGAATTTAAACATTGCTGTTTTGGCCGGAGACGGAATCGGTCCGGAAATCGTTAAACAAGCACTGAGAGTGACCGAAGCAATCGCGAAGAAATTCGGTCACGAACTGCACACCAAAGAAGCCCTGGTGGGAGCCGTAGCCATTGATGCCACAGGTAATCCTTATCCCGACGAAACCCACGAACTTTGCATGCAATCGGACGCCGTTCTCTTTGGGGCCATCGGTCATCCGCGCTTCGACAACGATCCTTCCGCCAAAGTGCGTCCGGAGCAAGGACTGCTGGCCATGCGCAAAAAATTGGGACTATACGCCAACATCCGTCCGCTGATCATTTTTCCTTCCCTGTTGGATAAGTCGCCCCTCAAGACTGAGCGCATCGATGGAGTCGATTTTGTGGCCATCCGCGAACTCACCGGCGGACTCTATTTCGGTCAGCCGCAGGGGCGTAGCGAAAACGGCGATACCGCCTACGACACCTGCATCTACACCCGCATGGAGGTAGAGCGGATCCTGAAGCTCGCTTTCGAATTTGCCATGAAACGCAAAAAACGGCTCACAGTGGTCGACAAGGCCAATGTTTTGGCGACTTCCCGACTTTGGAGGCAAATATCCAAGGAGATGGAACCTCAGTACCCTGAAGTTGTCGTGGATTACATGTTCGTCGACAATGCCGCCATGCAGATCATCCAATGGCCAAAACGATTCGATGTGATGGTGACTGAAAATTTGTTTGGGGATATCCTGACCGACGAAGCCAGTGTCATTGCGGGTTCATTGGGCATGCTGCCTTCTGCGTCCATTGGAATTCATACTTCGGTGTTCGAACCGATCCACGGATCTTATCCTCAGGCAGCTGGAAAAAACATTGCAAATCCTTGTGCTACAATACTTTCTGCTGCCATGATGTTCGAATACGCCTTCAACCTAAACGATGAAGCTGCCCTTATCAGGAAAGCCATAGAAGCTTCTCTGGAAGCCGGCGCCGTTACAGAGGATCTGACGGAAGACAAGTCCAAAGCGCTCTCAACCTCTGCCGTAGGCGATTGGATCGTTAACTACATTGAGAACTGAGCTTGCGGTCCCTGAGCGCAGTCGAAGGGCCTCCCCGGCCGCAAGGCCCTTCGACAGGCTCAAGGTCCGGGATATTACAAGTACTTTTGGATAACTCGTAGCCATGCCTTGTACCCTTCGCCCAAAAGGTGTAATCCATCGTTGGTGTACATTGGATTGAGCAGATCGTCGTTTGGATTTTTCAGTTCACGGAACAGATCCACGTAGGTGGCACCCAGTCTGGGACAAATAGTCCTGAGGCGTTCGTTGAGATCTTTCACCTGGGGAGTCCGGCTTGTATGACTTGCAAAGGTTTTGAAAGTATTGTTCACTGGCAAAATACTCTGCACATAGACCTTCGTCTTCGGAGATTTTGTGCGAATGGTTGAGACGATTTTGCAAATATTGACGTAGACCGTATCGGGAGAGATGTTTTTGGAAAGGTCATTGATGCCGATCAGCAAAAAGACTTTTGCAGGCTGGACACGGGTCACCTGGTACAAACGGAAGAGTACACCCTCGCTGGTGTCGCCACTGATACCCCTATTTTTGGCACGCGGATTTCCCAGCAATTCACTCCATTCCGATCCGTCTGTAATGCTGTTCCCCAAAAAGATGATCTCATTCTTCGTATCCGGAAGGATTTCGAAAAGGGATTTTCGCTGATCGTAATAGGTTCCGAATTTGGAAACCTGGGAAAAAGAACAAAGTGAAATAAATAGAAATACAATTGAAATAAGGTAACGCATGGCGGGGAAGTTTAAATTGTTTGAAATGTTTGAAAAGTTTGAAAAGTTTGAAAAGTTTGAAGGGCTCTCAGCAAGTTCTAATCCAAAATCGAAATTCCAAAATCCAAAATTTCTTTTTCTAATCTTCTGTCTTATCCGCAAATTTGGGTTTTAAAACTGTCAATTGCAAAACTATTGCCATGACGACCGGTATGGCCAGCAATGCCACATCGTGTCCCAGGCTACCGGCATCGGTAGATTTTCCAAGCACAACAGTAATCACTGCACCCGCAGAGATCCCTGCCATGTTCATCAAGCCATAAGCGGCTGCCCTATGACGCGGTGAAACAAACTGGCAGAGAATTGGCATGCTGTTGGCGTCAAACATTCCGAAGCCTAAACCAAAAAGAACGGCACCTCCGATGATGCCAAAATATCCGGTTCCATATCCAAGAAACACCAAAGCAGGAACCATCATGCTCAGACCAATTACCCCCGTATAGATTCTGCCCTTGATATTCACATCCATCCAACGGTCGGCCATCATACCGCCCAGTATAACACTTATCAGGGAAGAACCCGCAATCGTGATCGTCGCCATGGGTCCGGCGATCGACATATCAATGCCCAGTGTCGAGGAAAAAAGTGTCGGCATCCAGCTTTTGACAGCCCATCCGGGGAAACTGGGTGCGGTAAAATAGAAAAGAACCACCCAAAAACTCATATTGCCAATGATAATACCGAGACTATCCCTGACCGATTTTAAACCATCTGCAAATGTTGATTTTTTAGAGGCAGGAATTTGGATCCGAATATCCTTCAGGAAGAATACCAGCACCAAACTGTAACAGATTCCAACCAAACCAAACAGGTGGAATGCCTGTTGCCAGGAGTAGGAGTGCGCGACAGTAGCACCAAAGCCACCCAACGCCTGACCAAGGTAAAGGCCAGAAAGGTGAATTCCCACCGCCAGCGAACGGGTCGATCCCTTGTGGTAATCGGCAATCAAAGCCAATCCTGCCGGGATATACAACGCTTCACTGATCCCCATTAGGGCACGCAGCGCGTACAACTGGTTAAACGTAGTTGAATATCCCATGGCCATGGTCACTCCCGACCAGACGGCCAGACTTCCCACGATGAGCCATTTCCGGTTTACGCGGTCGGCAATCAGTCCGGCCATCGGACTCATTAGGGCATAGATCCAGAGGAAAATGGCCATCAGCCGCCCGAAATTTTCGGCCTTTTCCAATTCGTGGATATCGCCCATCATCGCCACTTTCATAGTTGAAAGCATCTGGCGGTCCATGTAATTCAGCAGGGCAACCATCCACAGAAGCCCCACCACCACCCAAGGATAAATTTTTTGGTAGTTTTCCTTTTTCATTTTTTGCCTTCCATGGTGCTAAGATGCAAATCGAGCGCTTTCACTGAAATCTGAATTTCGAGGATCGAAAGCCCAAGCGAAATAATCAACAAAAGCAAAGACAACCCAAATACCCAAAATGCCGGATCCTGGTAGCCTGTATAGATCAGAAACATCGTTAATACGCACAAAAACAGGCTGCTGACCCCAAAAATCTGCATATTTTTCGTCAGGTAGAGCCGCCTGCGCAGATTTGCAATCTGCGGAAGAAGTATTTCATCTTTATTGATTTGAAATTTGGCATGCAAATCCCTGATCAACGCCGCATATCCAAGAAACCGGTTGGTATAAGCCAACAAAATCAGGGAAATTGCAGAAAATAACAGTGCAGGTGTCGTTAAGGTAAATTCTTTCATTTCAGCAAATTAGCAATTTTTTCGCCGCTGGGGCAGATTTGCAATCTGCCCCAACTATATTCGTTTATTTCAGTAACTCAGTAATCTTTTCTCTCAACTTCTCGCCGCGTAAGTTTTTGCCAATGATCTTTCCGGTATTATCCAACAGCAGGTTAGCAGGAATAGAATTGATTCCGTAAATTTTCGCGGTAGCATTGCTCCAGCCCTTCAGGTCGGAAACCTGCGTCCAGGTAAGTTGATCTGTTGCTACAGCCTTCAACCATTTAGCCTTATCGGTATCGTAGGAGACACCCATCACATGGAAACCTTTGGCATTGAATTCTTTCCAGACGGCCACGACATTGGGATTCTCTCCGCGACAAGGTCCGCACCAGGAGGCCCAGAAATCAATCAAGGTATATTTATATTTGGCATAAACATCCGACAATTTCACCGGAGCATTAATTGAATCATTCTGCGTAAAGTCAGGGGCAGTCTTGCCGACAGCAACTGATTGCAGGACAGTAACGCGATCTGCCAAGGATTTGGCGCCAGCGCTTTTCAGTACTTCCGGGGATAATTTCTTCAGATAACCATCGATTTCATCGGCTTCCATCCCATATTGAATGCGTTGCAGAATAACAGGCGCAACAAAGGACTTTGGATTTCCGGTGATAAAATTCTTCATCATCGCGGTCTGAACACTGTCGAGGGCATCAATTTGCTTTTCAAATTTGGACATTTCTGCCTGATTGGATTGCTTCTTGGCTTCATTGTATTTTTCGTAAAACGCTTTCATCTGAACGTTCAATTCGGCGCCTTTTGCATCCAATGCTTTCATCTCATCCTGGGACGCAGAACCGGTAATGGTGATATTTCGCAGGTCGTCGCTCTTGCCAGTAACCTGGATTTCGTTGTTTTCAACGAAAAGAGGTACCTGTTTCCGCTCTCCCAGTACAAGGGAACACTGGTCCGGCGATGAAATGGATCCCTTCAGGGTGAATTTTCCGCCTACACTTTTGGTAGAATCAAGGTTGACCGTATTTCCGTCTACACGCTGTTTCAGGTAGACAGTTCCGTCGGGAAGTCCGGCGATATTTCCGATAACTGTGAATTTTGGAGCCTGAGCGCACGCCATTGCGATCAATGCAAGAACTAAAAAACAAAGTATTTTTTTCACTTGTTTGTATTGTTATAAATGATTAAATATTGCTGTCCCGAAGCGAATTAGTCCCGAAGCGTTTGCCCTTCGACAAGCTCAGGGACCGGTAAAACAACTCGCTCCAACGGATTTGCAATCCGTTGGGAAAGTTTACCAGCGGATTGCAAATCCGCTGGAGCGTTGGAGAACGATCCCTGTCGAAGGGCCTTGCACTATACATCACATATCAGGATGCATTTCTTCAGCGCCGCCAGCTTATCCGGATTCGACGGCACAAACTCTTGTCCGACGAAACCCTTGTATCCCGTATCGACGATGGCTTTCATGATGGCAGGATAGTAAAGCTCCTGTGTCTCATCCAGTTCATGCCTCCCGGGAACGCCCCCCGTATGAATATGCCCGATATATTTATTGAATTTCCTGATGGTGTCAATCACATTACCTTCCATAATCTGCATGTGGAAGATATCGTACAACAACTTGAACCTGTCCGATCCCACCATCTCACAGAGCGCCGCTCCCCAGGTTGTCTTATCGCACTGATAATCCTTATGTCCATAGCTGTTAAGCAGTTCCATGATAATCGTCACCCCGTGCTTTTCGGCCAGGGGCGTAATCCGGCGCAAGCCTTTGGCGCAATTCATCATCCCTACCTGGTCATTCTGACCTTCCCGGTTTCCGGAAAAACAGATCAAATTCAGAACCCCTGCCGCCGCAGCTTTCGGAATCATCGCCTCGAAATCGGCCACCAGCTTGTCGTGGTTCTCGATCCTGTTGAACCCTTTCGGAATACCCCAGTCCGTCGCGTATCCTACCGCACATTTCAATCCGAACGACTTCACGGTAGCCCAGTCTTTCTCCTGCAAAAGCTCGATCGACTCGATACCTATTTCCTTGCAGGCCTTGGCTAAATCGGCCAGCGGGATATCGCCATAAC
>DATCHD010000048.1:0-87366 GCA_036508555.1 Prolixibacteraceae bacterium | reverse complement strand
CTTTTCCCGCCTGACAGCCGGAAAGAATAGTCGGGGGCTTTTGTCGCTTTACCAATCTTCACCCGGTCTTCATGAATCACTTCCCGGTAGGCTTCGGCATATCCTTCTTCGTTGTCGATGTCCCAACCCAATGCTTTGAAAAACGGATCGATGAAGTCCCTGCGGGTAAGGGTTTCATTGTAGTTTACGTTTTTATAGGAATCAAATTGCTCCTCAAAGCGTTCAACCAATTCCGATATTTTCTGAAAAGCTGCCTCTTTCGTAATCATTTAACTACTTGCTAAATTAGGTTAGCTAAAAATACGATTTTATATTTCAAATCCTGCTGTCTCTTCTTTCCTATGTATTTAAATAATGGGGGTCGATGATAATAAAATTTATCATTTAATTTTTGCAGATTCATATTTATGTCGTATGTTTACGTCATTAGAAACAAAAGACATGAACAACTCACAAAAATTTGATAACAACCTGCAGGGGTTAGCCAGATTTGCCCGGGTTATCTCCCATCCGGCCCGTTTGGCCATTCTCAAGTACCTGGCCGAAACCAAAACCTGTATTTCGGGAGATATTACCGATTTCATTCCGTTAAGCCGAACTACAGTTTCGCAGCATTTGAAGGAGCTCAGGGATTTGGGCCTGATTCACGGCGAGATAGAGGGTTTGAAGATCAATTATTGTTTGTGTAATACGGAGCTTGCAAAGTACAAGAAGATGTTCTCGGATTTCTTCACAGAGATCGGGACCTCTGAATTTAGTTGCAACTGCTGACCATTTTCACATTTCCCCTTCCACCCTTCGACTTCGCTCAGGGACCACCTCGCTCAGGGACCGACTTCATTTTTTATCTATAAATCAGTTTTATGAAAATCTTAATACTCTGTACCGGAAACAGTTGCCGCAGTCAGATGGCACACGGGTTTTTACAGTCGTTCGACCCGGACATTACTGTTTGTTCTGCCGGGACCGAAGCCTCGGGAAAATTAAATCAGAAAGCAGTTGCCGCCATGAAAGAGATCGGCATTGATATCAGTCACCACACTTCCGATTCAGTCGATTTGTACCTGGATCAGGAGTGGGATTACGTAATTACCGTCTGCGGTGGGGCAAACGAAAACTGTCCCGCCTTTCTGGGAAAAGTAAACCACCGTCTGCACATTGGTTTTGACGATCCGTCACACACTGTTGGGACTGATGAATTTATTTGGAGCGAGTTTATCCGTGTAAGAGATGAAATCAAAGAAGGGTTTTATCAATTCTATCAGAAAAATATCAAAAATCAAATGCCATGATTTACTACATTCTCAAAGTGTTACTCTCATCGGTGACAATTGTCGCTATTTCCGAAATTTCCAAACGAAGCACATTGGCAGGCAGTATTTTGGCTTCAATTCCTATTGTTTCCCTGTTGGCCTTTGTATGGATGTATGTCGATACAAAAGATACCGCAAAAATTGCCGATTTATCTCAAGGTATTTTCTGGCTGGTAATTCCATCGTTACTATTCTTTGTTCTCTTCCCGACAATGCTAAAGCGAAACATTGATTTTTGGTGGTCGCTCGGCGTTTCGCTCACCATCATGATTCTTGGCTATTTCGTTATGTTATTCCTCTTAAAGAGGGCAGGTATTCAAATATAAATCATATTGATTATGGAAAAAGATATCAAATTGGTGGTCAAAGAAAAATATGGTTTGATATGATAGCCAAACAATCTAAAACTCAAAAATATGGAATTCAGACTGGGGGAAATAGAGAAATTGCCGGTTACATACTTTTACCTTTTTAAAATTAGCACATTGAGGTTATGTCTGCACAAAAACGATTGAATTTTCTGGACCGGAACCTGACATTGTGGATTTTTCTGGCCATGTTTATCGGGGTGTTTTCAGGTTGGTTGAATCCGGCAGTGGCCAATTTTTGGAACGACATGTCGTCGGGAACAACCAATGTCCCAATTGCCATCGGATTGATCATTATGATGTATCCACCTCTTGCAAAGGTGAAATATGAAGAGCTGGGGGATGTATTTAAAAATGTAAAAATTCTGGGACTCTCCCTGGTCCAAAATTGGGTAATTGGACCGATCCTCATGTTCACTTTAGCCATCCTGTTCTTTAAACTTTTCCCGGGCGAGAATAATGCCAACCTGCCTTACATGTATGGTATCATCCTGATAGGTCTTGCTCGTTGTATTGCCATGGTAATCGTCTGGAACGACCTGGCTAATGGGGATACACAATATGCAGCCGGATTGGTGGCTTTTAACTCCATCTTTCAGGTACTCCTTTTTTCTGTTTATGCCTACCTTTTTATTGCTGTCCTGCCAGGTTGGTTCGGTTTGCCTACCAACAGCAGTGTCGAAAGCATTACCATTGGTCAGATTGCCAAAAGCGTCTTTATCTATTTGGGAATCCCGTTTATTGCCGGATTTCTAACCCGATTTATCCTGATAAGGGTCAAAAGCAAGGAGTGGTATCATACAAAATTCATCCCTAAAATCAGTCCACTAACCCTGATTGCACTACTTTTTACCATCGTTGTTATGTTTTCGCTGAAGGGCGACTACATTGTCAGACTTCCGCTGGATGTGGTTTTAATTGCCATACCTCTGGTGATTTATTTTCTATTGATGTTTGCCGGCTCCTTCTTCCTTAGTAAAAAGGCAGGAGCCACTTACGAACAGACAGTTACGCTATCGTTTACTGCGGCAAGCAACAATTTTGAGTTGGCTATCGCGGTAGCCATTGCAGTTTTCGGCATCAATTCAGGAGAGGCTTTTGCGGCTGTTATCGGACCCCTGGTAGAAGTGCCGGTAATGATTCTGCTCGTCAGATTCGCCATTAAACACAGGAAAGATAAAGGATAAAGTAAAGACGCTGCAAGCATGATCGCGGCGTCTTTACTTTATCCTTTATCCTTAATTCTTTGGTGTGCCAACAACATCACCAAAAACAATAATCCAACACCAAAGAAGATCGTAATAGCCAATACCGAATAACGCATGCTGCCAGTGATGGCCTCGATGATACCAAAGCTGAAGGTTCCGGCCACTGTAGCCAGTTTTTCAGTCACATCATAAAAGCTGAAGAAGGAGGTATGATCAGTTGTTTCGGGTAACATCTTGGAGTAGGTCGACCTGGCGAGCGATTGCGATCCACCCATGACAATGCCAATTACAAACGCTGCGACAATGAATCCAACTGCTTGTTTGATTGTAAACGCATAAATGCAAACAACAATCCAAACGACAACAGACACAATCATTGCCTTAAGATTGCCTATCCTGCCGGAAAGTTTTGCAAAAAACCAGGCCCCGAACATGGCTACAAGTTGGATCACCAAAATCGTTGGGATCAATACCCCCTCTTTCAAACCCAGCTCCTTTTCGCCAAAGGTGGCGGCCATGAACATCGTAGTAAGGATTCCCATCATAATAAAGAAGAATCCGATCAGGTAAACGCTTAATTGATAGGAGCTTCGCACTTGTCTGAACACCATTCTCAGTTCTTTGTATCCGTTGGTAATTACATTTTCGCGGTGCAGCCGTTTGCTGTGGATATATTTGGGAAGGTACCGGAAAGTCATGGTAGAGAATCCTATCCACCAGATACATACCGTCGCGAAAGATATTCTGGCCGGAAGTGTGGAGTCCTTTGAGAAGCCAAAAAATTCGGGCATCATGATCATCCAGAGATTGAATAGCAAGAGAATTACGCCCCCCAGGTAGCCCATAGAGTAGCCCCTGGCACTGATGCGGTCTTGGTCCTCAGGCTCTGCAATGACCGGCAGAAAAGAGTTATAAAACACAATACTTCCCCCATATCCAACAGTTCCAAGGGTGAAAGCGATGATGCCAAGTTCTATGTGCTGTGGATCGAAAAAGTAGAGTGCCCCGCACGAAACCGCCCCGATCCAGGTGAAGGCGCGCATGAAGCCTTTCCTGCGGCCGGTATAGTCTGCGATGGATGAAAACAGCGGTGATCCGGCCGCGACGATGAGATAAGCTGCCGCGATGGCCCAGGAATAAAGGACGGTATTGACAACTTTCCATCCAAAAAAGGAGACCATAAAATCATTCCCATGGCGGGTAACGGTATTATAATAGATGGGAAAAATAGTGGATGAGATGGTAAGCTGATAGACCGAATTGGCCCAGTCGTACATCACCCATGCCCGTACAACTTTGGGGTCGCCTTTTACAATCGGACTGTTATGATCGTTGATCTGCATAATATTTATCCGAATTTCAGGAATCTAATTCTTTCCCCTGCCAGGAAGTCTGATAATTTTCTTCGGCGCTACTTTAACCTCATTCATAGGCTTTTCCATTGGTCCCCGCAGATGAATAATCAATCCGTTCAGAAAATTCCGCAACAACTGATCCCCACATTCAACATAATTTGGATGATCTTCTTTCCTGAAGACGGCACTCAACTCAGTGGCGGTAATTTTAAAATCGACCAAAGCCAGAATTTTCAGGATGTCCTCATCCCTGAGCTGAAGAGCAACTCTCAATTTTTTTAATATGTCGTTGTTTGTCATTTTCAAATATACAATTTTTGCCGCATTTCAACCTAATAGCAGGCTGCTTACAAATTTCAACCCTTCGACAGGCTCAGGGACCGGATCTCGCTCCAGCGGATTTGCAATCCGCTGGTAGACTTTCGCCAACGGATTACAAATCCGTTGGAGCGAGGGGGCCTCTTCGGCCCTTCGACAGGCTCAGGGACCGGATCAAAAAAAACGCCCCATCTCTGAGGCGTTTTAATATCATTCGATTGAAAAATTATGCAAGTCTTGCTTCGAGTTGCTCAACCTGAAGTTTCAGCTCTTTGGGAAACCTTTCGCCAAGCGCAGCCTGTTGCTCCTTAATCAGCTCCAGTTCGTCTTTCCAGAGTGCTTTGTCCACTTTGACCAGTTCAGCGATATCCTCTTTGGTGACATTAAGTCCGCTGATATCGATACTATCCACCGTCGGAACCCAACCGATGGCAGTTTCAGTAGCTGCTGCTGTTCCTTCACATCTTTCGAAGACCCATTTTAGGACGCGCATGTTTTCACCATAACCCGGCCACAACCATTTGCCATCCTTGTCTTTACGGAACCAGTTCACATTGAAAATTTTAGGCAGAGCCTCCGGTTTCGGTGCATTCTTACCAATGGTCAGCCAGTGACCGAAGTAGTCTGCCATGTGATATCCGATGAATGGAAGCATTGCAAAAGGATCCCTCCGAACACCGGCTTTCAAACCAATGGCGGCGGCAGTAACTTCAGAACCTACCACAGAACCCATGAAAGTACCGTGTGCCCAGCTCATGGCCTGGTATACGAGTGGAATGGTACTCGGGCGGCGACCGCCGAAGAGAATGGCAGAAATCGGAACTCCTTTGGGATCTTCCCATGCCGGGTCGATGCAGGGACACTGAAAAGCGGGAGCGGTAAAACGTGCGTTCGGATGAGCAGCAGGTTTTCCGGAGGCTTTGTCGTATACTTCATTGGTCCAGGTAATCGTTCCTTCGGGAGCTTCCGTACCAATACCTTCCCACCAAATGTCGCCATCAGGTGTTAAACCAGTGTTGGTGAAAATAGTACCCGATGCAGCCGACAGCATGGCGTTCGAATTAGTATCAATAGAAGTTCCGGGAGCTACACCAAAGAACCCTGCCTCAGGATTGATGGCATAGAGCTGACCGTCCTTGCCAAATTTCATCCAGGCAATATCGTCTCCGATGGTTTCGACTTTCCAACCTGGAATAGTCGGGATCAACATGGCGAGGTTGGTCTTTCCACAGGCACTCGGGAAAGCTGCCGCAATGTATTTTTTCAGACCCTTTGGATTGGTGATACCCATGATTAGCATGTGCTCAGCCAGCCAGCCCTGCTCTTTCGCCATTGCAGAAGCAATACGGAGCGCAAAACATTTTTTACCAAGAAGGGCATTGCCGCCATATCCGCTTCCATAAGAGATAATCTCTTTCGTCTCAGGGAAGTGGGTAATATATTTCTGTTCGATAGGAGCACATGGCCATTTGACATCTTTTTGTCCTGGTTGCAGCGGGGCTCCAACGGAGTGAACGGAAGGAACAAATTCGCCATTACCCAGTACATCCAAAACTGCCTTGCCCATGCGGGTCATTACTTTCATGTTGACGACCACATAAGGAGAGTCTGTCAGTTCTATTCCAATGTGGGCGATATCGGAACCAAGAGGTCCCATGCTGAAAGGAATAACGTACATGGTACGGCCCTTCATTGCACCCTTGAAGAGTCCCTTCAGGGTAGCCTTCATCTCTACCGGATCTGCCCAGTTATTGGTCGGACCAGCATCCTCCTGCTTCTCGGAGCAGATATATGTTCTGTTTTCTACACGTGCAACATCACTTGGATCTGACTGGAAGTAATAGCTGTTCGGACGCTTTTTTTCGTCTAATTTCACAGCCATTCCTGAGGCTACCATTTCAGCCAGCAGACGGTCGTTCTCTTCTTCTGAACCATCGCACCAGTAAACTTTATCCGGCTGACAAAGTTCAGCCCATTCGTTAACCCAACTGATTAATTTTTGATTTTTTGTCATGAATCTGAATTGAATTGAATTTAATTTAATCTTAACCTATCTAGTGATTTCTGTGAATCTCAAAATAATTACTTACCAAGATAGTCCTGGCAGGCAGCATGAATGTTCTCAACCAGCTTTGCAATCTTCTCTTCAGGAACAGCTGAGAATGCGATCCTGATAAGATTTCCGAATACTATCACGCCGGTGCTGTACTTTTCCAGCAGTATCTTCCTGATGTCTTCTGCTACCAAACCGTCTTTCAATTCGAAGCACATAAAATACCCCGAATTAAAAGGCAGAGCAGAGAAATATCGCTTATACTTCTGATCTTTAAGCACTTGCTTGATCTTTTCATACCTGGAATGCAGGATATTGAATTTTTCAACCTTGCTTTGATCATAGTTCTCAGAAGCATATACCTTTTGAAGAAGAGACTGTGATAAGTGGCTGATATTGGAGATATTACCACGCACAGCTCCGGCAGTTTTATTTTCCAGCGCCTCATAAACGGCCGGAGTACCATTCTTTACACCATAAGTAATGAATCCGACCCTGAAGCCCCAGACATAGTCCTCCTTGGTAGCTCCGTCCAGCTTAACGGCAAGCACGTTTTCGCTCAGTTTTGCCAATCTGGTGAAGATGGATTCGGTGAAAACACCCTTCTCATATACCAGTCCGAAATAGGCATCATCGATCAGCACCACCACTTTCTTGCCTTTATCGGCCTGATCTTTCACAACTTTTTCGATCTTGTCAATTTCGATGGTAAGCGGAGTATAACCGGTAGGATTGTTCGGAAAATTGAGCAAAACAATGATCTTTCCTTCAGATTGATCCATTTTATCAGCCAGTGCCTGATAATTGAAACTCCCGTTTTTGAAAGTCGGGAAAGTCCCGATCCGGCCAAGATAATTATTCTCGAATATGAGGGCATAATTTTCCCAGTAAAGATCCGGTATTATGACAGTATCTCCCTCATCAACAAATAGATAGGCAGCGATACTTAACCCATGCGTTATTCCGTTGGTCGCAATTGGCAGACTAATGATGGTCTCACCAAGAGAAGGATTCTTCTTGTATATAAATGATTTCCAGCTATTTCTCAAATCCGGTTTTCCAAAGCTCGGTGCATAAGGAAAGACTGAAGCATCGGGCAGGTTAATCATCTGATCAAATTCTGCCAGGTGCATGGAATGCCCATTATCTTCTACTGCCTCACCAATGGTGGCGTTGATATCTTTACCCTTTGCCTGTGCCGATTGTGCTAAAATTCCAAGTTTTGGAAAGAAAATGTTCTTCCCTCTTTGAGAAAGTAATTCAAAGACAGCAGGGCTGCTCTTTTGAATCACATCGTTCAATGTAGTTGCTTGCGGATCCACTTCTGTGAAGATTAAATAATTTAAAATGAACTCGATCGCAAAGGTATCTAAAATGAAATACAGAGTCCCGGTAGGCAGGCTGCCCCCCCAAAACTTAACGATGAATTAATGTCTTTTAAGCTTATCTTAAAACAGGAGAGGCGCCGTTTGTGACGGCGCCTCTCCTGTTTTAGACTATGATCTCGGATGGTATTTACTTACTGTTTCTTTTAAAAATTCCTTATCCAGATGGGTATAAATCTCGGTTGTAAGGATGGATTCATGCCCCAGCATCTCCTGAACCGCCCTCAGATCCGCACCGCCTTTGACAAGTGCGGACGCGAAGGAGTGCCTGAAAGTATGTGGACTTATGCTCTTTTTGAGGTTTATTTTTGCACCCAGTGTTTTGATGATGGTGAAGATCATGACCCTGCTAAGTTTCTTACCCCGTCTGTTGAGGAAAAGAATATTTTCGCCTGATTTGTCAATCTTCAGTTTCTTACGGTAACCTACGAGGTATCTTTTGATGTCTTCGATGGCCCTTTTACTGATCGGCACCAACCTTTCCTTCTCCCCTTTTCCTGAGATTTTAAGAAATTCATGCTCAAAATGGAGATTTGATATGCGAAGGCTCACCAATTCAGATACCCTCAGTCCGCAGCTGTAGAGTGTTTCCAGGATAGCTTTATTCCGGAGACCTTCTGGTTTGGCAAGGTCGATAGAATCGATCAGTTGGTTAATTTCTTCGTGAGTCAGAACGTCTGGCAATTTCCGGCCAATTCTGGGAGATTCCAACAATGTTGTAGGATCATTCTGGACAATTTCTTCGATCAAAAGATATTTATAGAATGACTTAATGCCTGAAATTGTCCTGGCTTGCGTCCTTGGGCTAACGCCATTTTCAGTCATGAATTCAAGAAATTTTCTCAGCTGGGACAATTTTAGTGTCTCCGGAATCACATTTTCATAATTTTTTGATATAAAAGATATTAGTTTGTTAATGTCGTTCGTATAAGCGCTTACCGAGTTCTGAGAAAGTGATTTCTCTAATCTCAAAAACGTTTCGTACCCTTTTTTGCTCTCTTCCCAGTTCATAGTTAGTAGTTTATTGGTTGGAACAATTAATATTCAGATTTGTTCGGCACAAAATTATAAAATGCGCTATCCATCGTAAAGTTTTATTTTTTTTGTTTTCGCTCGATAATTTTCCCGAATTTAGTTGCGTTTTTAGAAATATGTAAAATTAAGGACCAGATGAAAATAAGTATTATTAACGGACCAAATCTCAATTTATTGGGTATACGCGAAAAAGGAATTTATGGCAACAGTTCTTTTGAAGCATGGCTGCAAGCTATCAGACCACACTTCCCTCATATTGAACTTGATTATTATCAGTCGAATATTGAGGGAGAGATCGTAACATATCTTCACGAAGTGGGCTTCACAGCCGATGGTATTATCATCAATGCCGGAGCTTACACGCATACTTCCATAGCCATCAGGGATGCCATCGCGGCTGTCAGCACACCAGTCGTTGAGGTGCACATTTCGAATATTCTGACCCGGGAGTCTTTCCGGCACGAGTCTATTATCGGGCCCGTTTGCAAAGGAAGCATCATGGGTTTTGGACTGGATTCCTACAGGCTTGGTATCGAAAGTTTCTTATGAAAAAGTCCAAACTCACGAAAATAGTAGCTACTATTTCTGACAAAAATTGTTCGCAGGAATTCTTGCGTTCGCTAATGGAAGCTGGCATGAATGTGGTCCGCATCAATACCGCGCATCAGACCACTGATTCGGCCATGGAGATCATCCGGAATGTCAGATCCATCAGTGATGAAGTGGCCATCCTGGTGGATACCAAAGGTCCGGAGATCAGGACCAGGAATATCACCGACCCGATCAAAATCAGCAAGGGAGAAAAAATAGTGATAACCGGCGGCGATGAGCCGTCGCATGAAGGTTATCTCGTGGTGGATTACCCAAATTTTGCCCGCGATATCCCGGTAGGCAGTTCGGTACTTATTGACGATGGCGAGCTGGAGATGACAATTGTTGAAAAATCTGGTAATAAGCTGATTGCAGTGATAGGCAACGATGGGTTCATCAAGAATAGGAAGAGCATTAACGTACCCGGAATATCTTTGAATCTGCCTTCGCTCACCGAAAAAGACCGACAGTTTATCAGGTGGGCGATGGCCAACGAGCTGGATTTCATTGCGCATTCATTTGTCAGAAATAAAGAGGATGTTATTGCTGTTCAGCAGATTCTGGATGAAGAGGAGAGCAAAATAAAGATTATCGCCAAGATAGAGAATACAGATGGCGTAAAAAATGTCGATGAAATCCTTGACTATGCGTATGGAATTATGGTAGCAAGAGGTGACCTTGGAATTGAAATTCCTGCAGAGAAAATACCGTCGATCCAGCGAAGACTAATCAGGAAATGCGTCGAGCGCAAGAAGCCTGTTATCATTGCTACGCAGATGCTTCATTCCATGATCACCAATCCACGTCCGACCAGAGCGGAAGTCAGTGATGTGGCTACGGCCATTTACGACCGGACGGATGCCATCATGCTTTCAGGGGAGACTGCTTATGGTCAGTATCCGGTGGAAGCTGTTCAGCTGATGTCCAGGGTGGCACTTGAAGTGGAGTCGAGTAAGGATAAACGTAATGACCTTTACGTACCACGTCTCGAAAACGAGGTATCGGCCTTTTTGGCTGAGGCGGCCGTGATGTCTGCCAATGAACTGAAGGTCGCGGCCATTATTACAGATACCCTTACCGGGAAAATCGCCCGGTATATTTCGGCTTTCAGGAGTCCCCGTCCAGTCTTTGCCAAGTGCCACAATGGGCGTGTAAAGAGAGAATTAGCACTTTCTTACGGAGTGTTCGCCAGCGAAATTGTTGTCAAGAAAAACAAGCACAAGCTGATTGAAATTTCTCTGTTGGACCTTGTAGAGAAGGGCTGCATCACAGAAAATGACACGGTAGTATATGTTGGCGGGAACTTTGGCGTTGGCGGCGGAACATCCTTTATCGAGATTGCTTCTGTTGCCCAGATGATGAATCTGAAGAAAGTGAAAAGTGAAAAACCCACCGGTCCCTGAGCCTGTCGAAGGGTCGAAGTGAAAGAATTAGCGCATGTCGTTCATACTGACACCCGGGTATTTTGATTTATCGAATTTGAAGTAATCGTCTTTCAAGTCGATATTGGTCTTCATCGTTTTCAGCACCAGGGTATAAGTGTTCCCGTCCTTGTTGAAAGTCTGGGCTTTCGCGATCTGCGATTTGGCCTTGTCGATGTACATGCGGACTTTCACAAACTCCTTGGTCTTATCTGTTGGGAAAAGATCCAGTACCTGGACTTCCTTCCCAGCTAAATTTTCCTCCCCGACAAAGGCATAATTAAACCCCTTTTCGTAGATGGTGAAGATATTGGCTGGGTTAAGCGAACCTTCATTATCGTCCCCCACACTGTTGATGTTGCACTCTTTGGCTTCCGTCAGGTAGCTCCATGAAGTAGTCCCGTCACAAAAAACCTCCATACCGAACACGGGCATGTGCAGCCGGTAGCTCTTCCCTTTCAGCGTAACCTGACCCTCGTTGGTCTGGTTGATGTTGTTCTTCTTATTTTCCAGGGTAAAGGAAAAATCAATCTGAATGGTTTTATAGCTTTTTGTGGTTTGAGAGAGTTTATCCAGAATCTCTTTTGCTTTCGGGTCTTGCTGAGCCACTAAATTTACCGACACCAGAAGTGCCAACATCATGAATGCGAATCTTTTCATCCTAAATCTATTTAATTTAAAATTCTGACGAGCCGGGAGTGCGGGTCAATATTATTGTGGGAGTTTCCGCAAAATCTGTTCCAAAGTATTTTCATCCTGTACCAATACTTCCCTTGCCTTGCTTCCGACATTAACGCCAACGATACCAGCCATTTCAAGCTGATCCATGATTCGTCCTGCCCTGTTATAACCGATCGAGAACTTCCTTTGTATAGACGAAGTAGATCCCGTTTGGTTTAAAACAACGATCCGAGCCGCATCATCGAAGAGTTCATCGCGGTTTTTTAGGTCCACATCATTTGAGCTGTCCATGCCTTCGCTGCGGTATTCCGGCAAGGCGAATACAGTTGGGTAACCGGGTTGTTTACCGATAAAGTTGGCAATGGCCTCCACCTCGGGTGTATCAACAAAGGCACACTGAATACGGGTCAAGACGTTTCCGATGGAGACCAACATGTCCCCTCTTCCGATAAGCTGGTTGGCACCGGGAGTATCGAGAATTGTCCGGGAATCGACCATGGAAGCAACTTTGAAGGCAATCCTGGTAGGGAAATTGGCTTTGATAACACCTGTAATGATATTGATGGATGGTCGTTGTGTGGCGATGATCATATGGATACCAACGGCGCGGGCCAGCTGGGCAATCCTTGCGATAGGCAATTCGATCTCCTTTCCGGCGGTCATGATCAGGTCGGCAAATTCGTCGACAACCACCACAATATAAGGCAAATAACGGTGTCCTTTATTGGGGTTAAGGTGCCTTGAAATAAATTTAACGTTGTACTCTTTGACATTCCTGGTCTGGGCGGCTTTCAGCAAATCGTACCGCCGTTCCATCTCGATGATCAGCGAATTCAGGGTATCCTTAACCTGCTGCACATCGGTGATAATGGAATCTTCCATTCCCTCCATCTTGGCCAGAAAGTGCTTTTCAATGACCGCGTAAAGATTCAGCTCAACCTTTTTGGGATCGATAAACACAAACTTGAGCTGGGAAGGATGTTTCTTGTACAAAAGTGAGGCGATGATCGCATTAAGTCCGACCGATTTCCCCTGGCCCGTCGCTCCTGCAACAAGAATGTGCGGCATCTTGGTCAGGTCGACCACGAAAGTTTCGTTCGAGATGGTCTTGCCCAGCGCGAGAGGCAGCTCATAATCAGACTCCTGGAATACCTTGGAGGTGATCAATGACCTCATGGAAACTATTTCCGGCTTGTTGTTTGGGACTTCAATACCGACGGTGCCCTTTCCCGGCATCGGAGCAATAATCCTGATACCCAATGCCGAAAGGCTCAATGCAATATCGTCTTCGAGGTTTTTTATCTTAGAAATCCGGACGCCAGGTGCCGGAACAATTTCATACAAGGTGACGGTCGGACCGGTTGTTGCCCTGATCTTCTCAATCTCGATGCTATAATTTTTCAGGGTCTGAAGGATCTTGTTCTTGTTGGCCCTCAGTTCTTCGTCAGTTACCTGTGGGTTTCCGGTGGAACGCTCTTCCAGCAGGTCGATGGTCGGAAAAACATACCTGGAAAGATCTAAAGTCGGATCGTAGTCAGAATTTTCCAATTCAAATTCCTCCTCTTCATGGGTAGCATTTCTTTGCAGTGGAATCTCAGGCAGAGATCCTCGTACAGGTGGAATGAAGGCTCCCTCCTCTTTAAAGACCTCGCCCATTTCCAATTCTAAAGTATCCTCATCGGGCTCCGCATAGACAATCTTCACATCGTCATCATCTGCCACTTTTGAAAAGGAACGATCCTTCTCGTTTGGCTTTATTGGCTGTGAAATAACCGTCAATTCTGCTGTTGTAAGTTCTAGTTCCTTCTTTTTAGGGGGTCTGCGATAGGATAATATTGCCTGAATATTTCCCCATGCATCTTCGAAAGCGAGTATAACCACTAGCAGCGCAGTGCCGAGCAGCACGAAAAACGTGCCCAGTTTCCCTATTCCCGTGATCATATGTTGCGACATCAGGAATCCATAAGCTCCCCCGGGAAGGATGGGTGAATTTTTATAGAATGCCGCAAGGGAGAATGCAAATGTTATTGACAACCAGACGATTAAAAATATTCCATATTCCAGATTCCTGGCAAGGTTGACTTTCCCAATTTTGGCAAGTCGCATGGATAGGACGCCGAAAAGGTAGAGGATCACAAAGGATCCCAAGCCGAAACATTTGTTGATAAACCAGTTAGCCAGTATGGCTCCAAATTTTCCGCCTGAATTTTCAATCTTGATATTTGGATTGGTAATCAGCTCTTTAATTGTAACATCGAGATGGCTCACGTCGGCGCCATCCTGCAAAAGAAAGGAGATAAAAGAAATAAACAGGTAGATGGTAAAGAAAAAAAGAAGCAGGGCAAACCCGCCACGAATCTTATCCCATCGCGTATGTTTGGAAGATCTTCCGCCACTGCTGGATGTTCCTGATGTTGATTTCTGCTGATTATCACTCTTTTGCTGAGCCATCCTCTGATTATTTAGAAAAGTCAAATTTAGGATTAAATCCAGACAAAGTTAACGAAAAGCTTCAAATCCCTTTTCCAGGTGTTTTTTTATCTTTGCACTGTCAGAATTGAAAGAGGATGCAGCCCTGATTGGCAGTGCCCGTTTGCGTGCTTGGACTTGGGGATCATCCTTCTGAAATCCTAATAAAGGAACTCATATGGATATAAGTCATTTCCTGATCCGGAAACTGTCGCTAAATTAGGCCTGATTTAACCAAGGATAATCTTACCATGAAGAGGCTGGCTGTTGTTGCATTAGGTGGAAATGCTTTGTTGCGCGACAACGAAAAGGGGACAATTGAAGAGCAAGAATCACATACCGCAGAGACCATTGAAAACTTACTATTCCTGGTAAGGGAGGGTTACGACCTCATTATAACCCATGGGAATGGCCCTCAGGTTGGGAATATCCTGATGCGGAATGATGCTGGGGAGCAGGTTTATGGGGTGTCCCCGATGCCTTTGGATGTTTGCGTGGCGGATTCTCAAGGAGGTATTGGTTATATGATCGAGCGAATGTTCAGAAATATCCTTAATAAATACAATATTCAGCGGAATGTCCTGACGCTGGTGAGTATGGTCGAGGTCGATCCGGATGACAGTGCCTTTAAGAATCCGACCAAGCGGATTGGAGCCACTTATACGCTGGATCAGGCCAAAGTCCTGGAAGCGCAGAAAGGATGGTCATTTAGGGAAAGCAAGAAAACTGGCAACGGATGGAGACGGGTGGTGCCCTCTCCCACTCCAAAGAAAATTCTCAATCTTGATTTAATTGAAGAATTAGCCAGAAAAGGGAATATCGTCATTACCTGTGGCGGCGGCGGAATACCTGTCTTTTACGACAAGGACGGAAGTCTGAGGACAGCTGATGCCGTCATCGACAAAGACCTGGCCTCCTCTGTGCTGGCTTCCGGCGTTGGTGCTGACGAATTTTACATCCTCACAGATGTGTCATTTATTTACAAAGATTTCGGACTGCCGACGCAGGAAAAACTGGAATTCCTCGACTATCAGGATACTAAAAAATACTTTGAAATGGGTACTTTCGCTGAAGGAAGCATGTCTCCAAAAATTGTTGCTGCCATGAAATTTGTCGAAAATGGCGGAGTGAAAAGCATCATTACGGAGGCTTCCAAACTGGAGGACAAATCTTATGGGTCAAAGATTACCATGCATTACGAATCATAAAAATACCAGCTATGTCGAATCTCCTTTACAACAAAAATTTCCTAAAACTACTTGATTTTCAGCCGTCAGAGATCGAATATCTGCTAAACCTTGCAGCAGAACTGAAATGGGCCAAAAAAAGTGGTACAGAAGAACCTATTTTAACAGGCAAAAATATAGCCCTTATATTCGAAAAGAGCTCGACACGTACGCGATGTGCTTTTGAAGTTGCGGCTTATGATCAAGGAGCGCATGTTACTTATCTCGGACCTACGGGTTCGCAGATAGGGACCAAAGAGTCAATGAAAGATACAGCCCGGGTACTCGGCAGGATGTATGATGGAATTCAATACCGTGGTTTCGGTCAGGAAATGGTTGAAACATTGGCTCGGCACGCGGGCGTTCCGGTATGGAACGGACTTACTGATGAGTTTCACCCAACCCAGATTCTGGCTGATTTTCTGACCATGAGAGAACATTCAGAAAAACCGTTATCCGCCTTGAAATTTGCCTATCTGGGTGATGCCAGAAACAACATGGGCAATTCGCTGATAGTGGGAGCGTCAAAAATGGGTATGGATTTCCGTGCTGCCGCACCAGCGAGATATCAACCTTCCAAAGAATTACAGGAGACCTGTAGAAAAATAGCACACAACACCGGCGCCAAAATAACTATAACGGAAGATGTTGCTGAAGCCGTTAAGGATTGCGATTTTCTATACACTGATGTTTGGCTTTCCATGGGTGAATCTCCTGCGGTATGGCAGGAGAGAATTAAATTGCTAAGGCCATACCAGATTAATGCAGCAGTGATGCAGCTGACTGGAAATCCGAAAGTGAAGTTTTTACATTGTCTGCCTGCTTATCACAACCGTGAAACAAAGACCGGCGAAGAGATCTACCTGAGATATGGCATTGAATCGATGGAAGTAACTGAGGAGGTATTCGAAAGTCCGGCTTCCATTGTTTTCGACCAGGCCGAAAACAGGATGCATACGATCAAGGCAGTGATGGTAGCGACACTCGGACAGCGGTAACAAACTTACCAGCAGGTGTTCTTTTTGATAGTCCAGACAGTTTCAGGATCGATATTTTCTTTTTCAAGATCCTTAAAATACTTGTAAGTGCCTACTTTCAACTCGATGGTCGCATCCTCATCGCAAACAATCATTCCATGAGAATGAAGTTGTAAAGCTGTGATAGTCCACATGTGATTAACAGCTCCTTCGACTGCTTTATGAAGTGCACGAGACTTGTTGTGTCCTGCAACAAGAACCAATACCTCCTGTGCATCCATGATGGTACCAACACCCACGGTCAGCGCAGTTTTTGGAACCTGGTTTACATCGTTGTTAAAAAACCTGCTGTTAACGATCCTGGTATCCAGATTTAATGCTTTGTCGCGCGTTCTGGAGGTCAGGCTGGATCCCGGTTCGTTAAAGGCAATGTGTCCGTCAGCCCCTACTCCCCCAAGAAATAAATCAATACCTCCGACTGACTTAATTTTTGCTTCATACCTGTTGCATTCCATCCTCAGATCAGGTGCATTACCATCCAGTAAATTAACATTCTCAGGCTTAATGTCGATGTATTTGAAGAAATTTTCCCACATGAAGGTATAGTAACTTTGTGGGTGGTTACGGGCAATGCCTACATACTCATCCATGTTGAAGGAAATGACATTCTTAAACGAAACTTTGCCTCCGTTATAAAGCTTAATCAACTCAACATAAGTTCCTAACGGTGTACTCCCTGTCGGTAGCCCAAGAACAAATGGGTTCTCCGGCGTTGGATTGCAATGACCAATTTTGTGTGCGATATAATTGGCCGACCATCTGGCTACACTGTTTGCTTCTGGTTGAATGATTAGTCTCATTATGTAGAGTATTAAATTAACTGAATGATGCCTCAAAATTGTGAAAATTTACAAAACAATCAACCCGAATTTCAAAAAAGAAGACAATAATTTTATTAAACCATTATCAAATTCTCAAGTCAAAAGTTTTGTTCGCAAGGATTCCTTCCGGAATTGTTCTTTTTTTTCGTATCCTACTGGCAAATTTGCCGTAACAATGAGAATATTAAGTTTAGTTTTTATGTTAGAAAATACAGATCGGGAGTTAATCGCATGAACAAGTTCTTCTCTCTGGTTATTTTATTGACTTTTCTTTCTGTACAACATCTGCAGGCTCAAAAGACAGTACTTAGCGGTAAAATTACAGAAGCAAAAACAGGAGAACCGATTCCTTACGCCACCATAGTTTTTAAAGGCACTTACATCGGCACGATGTCAGATTTGAATGGAAATTTCCACCTCAGTACACCTACTCCTACCGCGTCGGTTGAAATTTCCTCCATCGGTTTCAAAAAGATCGAGATTCCGGTAAAGCCAAGTCAGACAGACAACATCAACATCAAGCTCGAGGAAGACATGATTATGACGGGTGAAGTTGTTGTAAAACCCGGAGAAAATCCGGCCATCCCGCTATTCAGAAAAATCATCGAGCACAAGAAAGAAAATAATCCGGCCGAATTTCCCTCCTGGCACAGCAAACTGTACTCCAAGACGGAAGTCGATCTGAAAAACGTCGACAGATCCCTGCGTACCAAGAAGCTGTTAAAATCCTTCGATTTTGTATTCGACTACATCGACTCACTAAAGACCGAGGGGAAGGCCTTCCTGCCTGTCTTCTTTTCCGAAACCTTCTCTAACTATTACCATGAAAGCGGTAATCCCAGAGATCGCGAGGATATCATCGCCAATAAGGCATCAGGAATGACCTCCACCATGATATCGAAATTCACCGGGAAGATTTACGAAGGACTTAATCCATATGATAATTACCTTTCAATTAGCGACGTAGGACTTGTTTCCCCTTTAAATACCCTTGGACTGCAATTCTATAAATTCTACCTTATTGACAGTACATTTCACGACGGAAAGAAATATTATGAGCTCTCTTTTAAACCCAAAGCTTTACAGAGTCCAACGTTCAGAGGTAAAATCTGGATTGAAGGAGGCAGCTATGCCGTCACAAAGATAGACCTTCAGCTGTCGGAAAAAGCCAATATCAACTTTGTCAATAACTTCAAATACACCGTAGAATATGCCAAAACCGGCGAAAAATGGACCCCGAAGAATGAACAGATCGTACTGGATGTTGATATTCAAAAGAATCCGAAGTCCAAAAGAATTGGTGTGATCGGAAGAAAAAACAATTTTTATGAAGATTTCACCTTCGAGAAAGCCGTTGACGTAAAGATTCAGGCCAGCGAACGAATCTCTGTCCATGAAGATGCCATGAACAAGGACGAGAAATTTTGGGAGAAATCCCGGCCGATAGAGTTGCAAAAGAGGGAACTGGGAATTTACAAAATGGTTGATTCTATCAAGCACGTGCCGTTATACAAGACAACTGCAGAGTACGTCTATATGTTCTATTACGGATACCGCGACCTTGGAAAAATCGAGCTCGGTCAGTACTACTCTTTTTACTCCAACAATCCTGTGGAAGGAAACCGGTTCAAGTTAGGAGCACGGACTACGATGAAATTTAATCCCAAACTCCGGCTGAATGGCTATGCCGCATATGGTTCAAAGGATCAGGAATACAAGTACAGCGGTGGTTTTGAGTACTATTTTTCGAAGAAGCCAAAAGACTACCTGTCGATTCAATACAAACATGATTACGAGATTTTCGGGAAAAGCAAGAATGCATTTATGATTGATAACATCCTGAATACGCTCCTGAACCGCAGCCCCTACAATAAATTGAATATGGTCAACCGACTGGAAGTCAATTATGAGAAAGAATGGATCGCTAACTTCACCAACAAGTTCTCTTTCAATCGGACTCAATTTTTCAGTGGCCCTTTCGTAAAGTTTGAAACACCCTCCGGGGATATCATCCCTTCCTTCAGGGTAAGCGAACTGAGCCTCAATACCCGGTATGCACCGAATGAATACTATATGCAGGATGGTTTTGAAAGGTCAAAATTCGAGAATTCCAGACCCATATTTAACCTGGGCATGTCAATGGGAATCAAGGGTCTGTTGGGTGGACAATACAACTATTACAAGGTCGAGGCCCAAATCAATCAGAAATTGCCGACAAACCCTTTCGGATTTACCTATTATACCATCCAGGCAGGCAAGATTTGGGGAGATGTTCCTTTCCCAATGATGAAAATACACGAAGGAAATGACACCTATGCGTATGATTTTTACGCCTTTAACATGATGAATATGCAGGAATTTGTGAGTGACACTTATCTGTCCCTGTTTCTGGAACAACATTTCCAGGGATATTTTCTCAACAAAATTCCGCTTTTTAGAAAATTGAAATGGAGAGAGTTAGTTGGTGTCCGCTCGTTGATAGGCAGTTACGATCCTACACAGCACACGTCAATGGTATTCCCCACCGGAATGAAGGGATTACAGAATAATCCATATACCGAATTTTCACTCGGGTTAGAAAATGTTTTCAAAGTGTTTAAGATCGTTGGAATCTGGCGCTACAACAAACTCAATCAAACCAATTCAAAATTTGGAGTGGTAGGAACGCTGCAACTTGTTTTATAATATTCGTCGAATTTCCACACTTTAGTTACATTTGCGCCATTCAACCAAACACTGATGCAAATAGCCCATCTAGGTGAAATTACAGGAATTTTGACAGCAATTTGCTGGACCATTTCAGCGCTCACTTTTTCTGTGGCAACACGCCGGGCAGGCTCCTTGACTGTCAACCTTTTCAGACTCCTTTTCGCGATGATCATGTACATGGCCTGGTCGAAAGTAATGAGGGGCTTGTGGTTTCCTTCTGATGCCACTCCGGAATCCTGGAAATGGCTTTCCGTATCAGGATTGATAGGGTTTGTACTGGGAGATTATTTTCTTTTCACCTCTTACTCTTACCAGTCAGCTAAGGTTTCCATGCTGATCATGTCACTGGCACCTCCGATTGCCACACTTTTCGGTGCCATCATCCTGCACGAAAGCTTTACCTGGCTGAATCTCTTAGGAATGATGCTCGTTCTTTCAGGCATTGCTATCGTTATTCTCAAGCGCGAAGAGGTCGATGATAAGATGACTCACGGCCTGAATTATCCGGCTAAGGGATTGTTGCTGGCCTTTGGCGGAGCGGCCGGACAAGGAATTGGAGCCGTATTTTCAAAGCTGGGGATGGGAAGTTACGACCCGTTCGCCTCCTCCCAGATCAGGACAATCACCGGGATTATCGGATTTCTGCTCATCATCAGTCTCACAGGAAACTGGAGAAAAGTAAGAAGCTCCATCATCCACCAGAAAGCACTGAAACCCCTGTTGGTAGGTTCTTTCTTTGGACCGTTTCTGGGTGTTTCACTGAGTTTGCTGGCCTTTCAACATACGAAAGTCGGCATTGCTTCCACACTGATTGCCACCGTTCCGGTCTTTATTCTAATCCCGTCGATTATATTTATGGGCGAAAAATTAAATTGGAAAGAAGTAATTGGAGCATTCCTCGCCGTTGGAGGAATGTTCGTTTTCTTTATCTAGGATTACTGTTTAGGCAACACTTCTTCAATGGCACTCCCGGTTGCGGGATTTGGCGGAACAATCCCTAAAAATGCGCAGATGGTTGGTACAACATCTGTCGCATCAGTCTTTCTCAAAGTAGATCCCTTCTTTATCCCCGCACCGTACCAGACTAAAGGAACCTGATCGTTGTCTGTATAATCGATCCCCTTGTACTTTTCTTTCGGCAACCATCCCTCTTCATATCTAATCATCACATCACCAGAGCGTTTGATATGAAAATTATTCTGAAAAGCAGCCAGTGGACCTCCCAGAAAATTATCGGATTCTACTTCGGAGGTTGACTTGGCATATGCAATTCCCTCAAACTGGTTCAAAAACCTGGCTGTTTCGGACTGCATGTCCCTCAGATTCAATTTCTTTTTAGCAGCAAGTTCGTGATTCAAATAGAGTTGCTGATTGCTGAATTTCTCCACCCAGTCACCCTCTCCATATTTAATATTTAAAAAGGATTTCAGGAGAGCTACCGAACTTTCAGGATTAAAAATCCCGGTAGTTAAATGGAATTTCTCTTTGAGATAATCTGCCTGGTAAGAAACACTGGAGGTCGAAGTAAGGAAAAACAGGACATTTTCAGTCCCGTAACCTTTTTCGATGTACTTCAACAATTCCGCAATATCCTTATCCATACGCAGGTAAGTATCCTCCATTTCTACCGAAAATGGACCAAAATTGTATCCTTCCTTATCCATAGAAGAGAAAACAACAGTAAGCAGATCCGGAATAAAGTCATAGCCCAGCTGTTCTTTTGGAATCAGTTGCAGCGCAAAATCCTTTAGATAAGAATTGGCAAACGGCGTGTTTTTCAGGAACCCATACGATTGTCCCGACTCTTTTTTAAGCCTTGAAAGATCATACGGGAAAGTGTTGTATTTCCCAAGAAAGCCTGTCTCATGCAAAGAAGTGCTCTCAACGCTCTCACTGTAAGCAATCTGATCTAATAAAGTCTTCCAGGTAGTATCCAGATATTTGTCGGCCAGTTTAAATTTATTGAACTCAGCCGCCCACTCCGGATATTTATCCATGTAACAGGAACTTGAGATCATGTTACCTGATTTATCGTCCAGCCAAAAGGCACCATCTGCCGCATGACCGGCAGAAAAAACAGAGGCATAATCATTCATCGCGATGCTAAATACCCGCGATCTTCCCTTGGTGACAATTTTCAGTCGGTCGCCGAGCGTAGGAGTCAGAAGTTTTGCGGCCGACCGCTCACCAGATTTAGAATCAGAACCAATAGTTTTGAAGCTATTATCCTGAATACAATCTGTTTCCATATTTTTAAGCCGGTCGATCCAGTTATCGTTGACAATTCCGTGATGTGAAGGCGTGGTCCCGGTAAACAGCGTCGCCATGCCGACAGTGGGTCGCTGAATAAGATTGCTCACATGATGATTAGCACAGACAAAACCACCCTTATAGATCCTTTTGAAACCATCATCCCCGAATTTATCCCAATACCTTTCAATGTAATCCGGGTGCATATTCTCGACAACAAATCCAACGACCAGACGAGGTGTTGCTGCAGATATGGTGGTGTGTCCCTGGGAAAAAAGATAACACGGGAAAATAACGGAGAGGAATAGCAGAATTGAGCGTCGGAACATAGTGTGCATTTTTAGACAAATGTAATGACTTGCATCGATCCGTCAAAAAACAATTATTTTTGCACTTCATTTAACCTGTGTTAACTCCATAAACCAAATGGATCCGGTAAAAGAAGTTTGTGTCGAATCGTTCGATGAAGCCATCAGAGCCGTAGAAGCCGGAGCCTCTCGTATCGAACTGTGTGACAATCTGGCTGTTGGTGGCACTACGCCTTCTTATGGAACCATCAGGAAGTGTCTGGAAAAATTGCCTGTACCCTTTATGGTGATGATCCGGCCAAGAGGTGGAAATTTCATTTACTCAAGGGATGAATTCGAGATCATGCAGGAAGATATTCTCCAATGCAAGGAACTCGGTGTTTACGGAGTCGTCTTTGGATTGCTTGATGAAAAGGGAAATATTGACGAGGAAAGGACAAAGCTTCTGGTTCAGATCTCAAAACCAATGCAGATTACCTTCCACAAGGCAATCGATCGTACCCGGAATATCCTGGACGGTGTGGCGTTTCTCAAGGAGATACAGGTCAACAGAATTCTTTCCTCCGGAGGGAGAGATACTGCTCTTCATGGGTCAACGGTACTGAACCGGATGATCGAACTGGCTGCACCTCAGCTCAAGATTATTGTAGCAGGAAAAGTAACAGCAGAGAATTTCGAAGAGATCATAATAAAAATCCCTTCCGGGGAATATCACGGCCGGAGGTTGGTGACTTTCAAGCGGATGAATTATTAACGTATGTTTTAAATACCGGAAATTGAAACTCCCTATTTTAATTATTTGTCTGGCCTTTCATGGAACTCCTTCAACATCAAGGTCTTTGTGCAATATTATTAATTACCGCAAAGGCAATTTACAGATACTAACTGAAGTTTCCCCTAAAGACAGGAAATCTGTAAAAGACTCGACTCTTGTGAAAAATGATGGAAGTTCTTATCTGCTGTCTCCAAAGTTTCCGGATTTGATCGCGGTAAAATCTGACACTTCAAAATTAGTTCCCATTAGACCGACCCCTGCTGCAAAGAGTATTGATAATCTGCACCTTAAAAATGGCCTCGCGAAAAATGTTCTGGGATATTTTATAACTTCTCAGCTTACAAACATTAGTCATACAGGCATTAAGAGTATCTCCTATTTCGAACAGTTCAGTGGAAAAAGAATCGTGTCTGTCAGTTTCGTCAGTTTGCGTCCGTTCGGTACGTCCCTGGGCGATACAACGCTGACGGCAACAAAATGGATTGCAAAGTTTGGCAACCGACTTCACAGGAATACCGACTGGACTAAACTCCGCATGCGGGTGCTTTTTAAGACAGGAGACCTTGTCAACCCCATTTTAATGGCAGAGAATGAAAAATTGATGCGTGATTTGAGTTACCTCGAAGACGTTGCTTTCCGTCTTGAACCTGTGATAGGTTCGATGGAAGATGTAAATTTAATTGTTCTGAGCAAGGATAAATTTGAATATGGTGTGCACGCGAGCTTTAATGCCGATAACAGTAACCTGGAAGTTGCCAATGAAAATATGTTTGGGTTAGGTCATCGGTTTAGGATAGGAATGGCTCAAAAAAACGACTACCTTCCCGAGTTGGGCTTTTATTCATCTTATTATATCGACAATTTCCTTGGCAGATTCATCAACGCATCGATCGGCTTTTCAGATACCTATCTTAAGAAGGGATGGAATCTGTCGGCCGAGAAGAAATTTCTCACCTCGGTGGATAAAAATGCAGGTGGCCTCTCCTTCGATTATGTATCAAAATACAATTATATTGCTGAAAATCATCCAATTGAACTAGATACAACGGTAGCCTATGTGACTGGCGATCTTTGGTTTTCGCACGCATTCTCCAACAAAAACAATCTTCTCAACAAGACATTAATCTCCTTCAGGTATTACCATCAGGAGTTTATGCGTAAAAATGAAGATCCTTTGGGCGAAAATTTGTTTCTGAGAGATCATGACTTTTTTCTGGCTGGATTGGGGTTTTCACGCCGGAACCTGTACAAGAATAATCTGATATATGGGTATGGAGTCACGGAAGATATCCCATATGGTCACTTTTATAAGCTGACTGGGGGATTGGATAGATCACAGTTTGGCATCTGGCCGTATCTTGGACTTTCCCTCAGTAATGCTTTCATCGGAAATGAAGGCAGTTATTATTCCGGTAAGCTTTCGCTGGACGGATTTCTGGACCGGGGGTCTGTTGTACAGGGGACTTTCCTGGTAAGTGGGAATTTCTTCTCCAGGAAGATGTATGCTTTTGGTGATCCGTTCCGGCAATTTATCAACATCGAATTCCTTTCGGGAATTAATCGGTTTAAAGAAGAATATCTGACTATTGACGGGAGGTTTGGCATCAGAGATTTCTATACCAGTGATTTAAAGGGGAATTGCAGGTTAAAGGTCAAGCTGGAAATGGTGAGGTATCTGAATTGGAATCTTTATGGATTCCGGTTTACGAATTACTTTTTTTCTGATATTGCTTTCTTGTCGGACCAGCCAAAATCAATTTTTAAGGAAGATTTTTATGCCGGCGTGGGTGCCGGATTCAGGATTTTCAATGAGTCATTGGTCTTTAAGATCATTGATATCCGGTTAACCTGGTTCCCGGTCAAGCCACCTGAAGGCAGAATACCTTTCGGGGCAAACCTCCAGGGACTTACCAAATCAACTTTTGATGATTTTCTGGGAAGGAAATCAGAGATCATCAGATATCAATAAAATTTTCTACCACCCAGACTATCAGTCACTTAATCATTTTGCAAGGAACGAATAAAGCAACTAACATTATTTGTCAAAACATCTCCAGTATTTCTTTATTCAAGCTGTTGTAGCATTTTGCTTGATTTGTCTTTATAATATCCATTTCTGGCGACAATATTCTTGAATTGTCTCAGCGCCTTTTCACGCTCTTCAATCCTGAGATAGCATAATCCGATGTACCATTCAGACTGTTCCACCAGCAGGTTATCCCCGTCCAGGACGACTTCCGAAAAGGAATTGATGGCATTTTTATACTGGCCCAACTCCTGAAAAGCGACTCCTGAATAGAAACTGATACTGAAACCATCATTACCAGTTTTGGATGCCTTATCCAGCAGCGTCAGGGCAGAAGAATAGTTTCCCTTGTCAATCTCGCGGATGGCAATATTCATATTGTCAGTGGCGGTAACAGCAGATCTGGAAACGTTCGATCCGATTTTATATGGCTGATAGTAAGCCGCATAGAGCTGCTGATCTGATTTAGGCGTATCACTTAGCAGGGACGCTATAGCGAACATAGCCACGATTGCAGAAGCGGCAGCATACCAGTATAGATTCTTACGTTTCGGAGAGGAAACACCCAGCATATCGCTTTTTTTCTCCTGCTCTTCCATAGAAAGTTGCTGCAGTTTTGCCCTTAATACTATTACATCAATCTCAGCTACCGCCCTGTCTACATCCTTGTGGAAGGTCAGATCGTCTGCCAGGCCTGAGTTTTCAAGTAACTCTTCTTCGAAATGTGCCAAAGTATATTCGTCCATCTCATCGTTGATATAACTGTCTATCTCTTCAATAGACTTCGAATGAGAATATTCTTGTGACATTATGGCTCTCAATCCTTTCCTAAGGTTCATGATTCCCGTCTCTTCGATGGCCTTGCTCACCTCACTGTGAAGTTCTATTTCATAAGCAAGAGCAGGATTCGCCAACATCTCCTTCCTGATCAGGGACTCGATTTCATCATCAAGTTCCCCGTCGATAAAATCCTCGATCTCATCGAAAGTGCGTTCATGAATGGAAACGCTGCTAGCTATAGACCGAAGATTCGCACGAAGATCCATAATCTCTTTTTCAGACATTGCATTTCTGACCTTTTCAAAGAGCACTTCATCCTCAGGCGACATCAGTTGATTATCAGCTTCTGCCGTCCCCTCTTTTTCACTGAAAAGATCATGAACGACCTCCCGGGAGGAACTATGATGGTTCTTTATGTGAAGTTTTTGCAGGCAATTTCCAATTTGAAGTTCCTGTATTTCTTCAGTATTAAGATTGATAGGATTAAATACTTCCTCCGACAAGCCAAAATAGGCTTCAGCATCAGTCAGATGCTCTTGTACAGAGGTTTTTGCTACTTCTTCGGTAATGTTTTTCAATTGATTTCTTAATATAATGATGCCTTATACTACTAAAAGCCACATCTCGCGGAATTATTCCGGAAAGCTTTTGAATACTTAAAACCATCTCCACATTACCCAAGCATTGATTTAGCTGCCGGGTTAGGAGAAAAAATTATAAAACAGGTGCGATCGAATTATTTTGAAATCATCGCGGCAGCATTGGTCGTACCAAACTCGCTGTTTCCAGGTTCTGCCGAAAAATCAGTAATAATAATCGGAGTTGGAATACTAATACCACCTTTTACTGCTGCTAATTCCACGTTTGAAAGAACTTCTACTGTTTGATAATTAAAATTTTTCATGATTAGATGTTTTAATAAGTTAATGATTCTTTATTGTTCCTTGCAACTCTTAATACCCGCAAGTGCTAAAAGGTTACCCGACTTTTCTAAAAAAAACTGATTTTCTGCCTTATCTGTTTATAACACACTGAATATTTGGTATTTTAAAAAATATATTATTTTCGTAGCATGCTTATTTTTTAATTTAATTTACACTGATCGAATTGAAAGCACCGCTATGAAGAATCTTTTCCCCACTGGAAAATTCGTTTGGTTCATTTTACTAATCTGTCAGCAATTCTTTTTGACAGTTCCAGCCAATGCGCAGCAAAGCAAAAATGACAGGGAAGCCGAACTCTCTGATCAAGCGGTGAAAGCCTATGGAAGTGGCTCCTACGATGTTGCCATGAATCTGTTTAATGAGTTACTTCAGGTCCGGACTGAGAAATATGGTCCGAATTCAATCAAGGTAGCCAACATACTGAACAATGTGGGTGCCATTGAAAGCCAATTAGGTTTGTACGACAACGCAACTGCTTATTATGAAAGGGCTTTGCCAATTTATGAGGCTGCAGGGAACAAAGAACTTCGAAGGCTTGCCTCCGTGCATCAGAATCTGGCAATCTGTTTCAGCTCGATGGGGGATATTGAAAAGGCAATTTCCTACTACGAAAAAGCCGAAAGAACTTTTCAGAAGCTGGAATTAGCAGATAAGGAACTCTATGAAATCCTGCTGATGAATATGTCAGGCTTTTATAAGGAGAACAACAATCTCCCAGAGGCGGAACGATTCAATAAAAAATCTTTTGAAATAAATCCAAATAGCAAGCACGCTTTTAAGAAATGGAGTGCAAAGGGAATGATTTGTGCAGCCAGAAAAGACTATCCTGGCAGCATCGCCAACCTGTACAAGGCAATCGAAATCGGAGAGAAAGATCTTGGAACCAGTTTTGCCCAGAAGGGGTTTATCTATTTTAATTTAGGGATTGTTTATCTTGAAATGGGAGACTTTGATCGCTCGTTACCCAACTACCTGATTGCCAAAGAACTAATCCAGAAACGAATCGGTGCCAAAGGAGACGTGTTTTCACAATGTCTGACGAATATCGGACTGGTATATCTCCAAAAAAAGGAGAACGAAAGCAATCTTGAAGATTTTATTACCCAACGTAAAAAAAATATCGATTTGTCGCTCGACTATTTTCAGAAGGCCATTATAGCCATTACACCAGGCTTCAATTCTAATGACCGGTACGCAAATCCTTTACCCGAAAACTCCATCGACAAGATCCGGTTACTGGATGCTCTGAAAAATAAGGCAGAAGCTTTGTATTTACTGGCTCAGCTGGAAGATAAAAGAAATCCGGATGCCTGTTTGAAACAGATGGAAACCTCGCTGTCGACTTTCGATCTGGCCATTAAAACGATCCACCTGATCAGAAACAGTTTTCAGAATCAGGCGAGCAAGCTCTACCTTTCTGAAAACGAACATCCTGTTTACGCTGAAGCACTGGCTGTCGCAGTACATCTTTACGAAAAGACCAATAATAAGTCCAATTTTGAAAAAGCTTTTGAGTTCTCGGAAAGAAGCAGATCCGCCAATTTCCAGTCGATACTCAGAGAGCTTCAGGCTAAAGAGTTTTCTGGTCTGCCTGATTCCCTGATCCGTAAAGAAACCGAGTTAAAAGGAGAAATCTCCGCTTATGAAGACTTTATCTTCAAGGAAAAAGGCTCCTCCGCTCCGGAAGAGAAGAAAATCAATCTGTGGAAAGATAGAGTGTTCACTCTCACTAAGAACTATCAGGAAATGATGAAGTTAGTCGAGCAGGAGTTTCCACGGTATTATCAGTACAAATATGCGGATCCGATTGTCTCTGTGGAAACGGTGCAACAATCCCTCGGGGGGAGGGAAGCCTTCATTGAATATTTTATCAAAGAAAATAAGAACAACGGTCCAAATGAGTTATACACTTTCGTACTGACCAACCATGAATCCAAGATCATCCGCAAGTCTGTCAATATTGCATTTAATGATACGGTTGACCAGTTCCTCAAATTCATCAAGAATGGAATGGTCCTTAATACCAGGAAAGCCGACTATATCAAGTTTACCAAAAACGCCTCTGACCTATATAAGCAACTCATCGAGCCTGTTACAACCAACTTGCAAAATTACAGGTTGGTAATTGTACCTGACGATAAGCTGTCCTACATTCCGTTTGATGCGCTTCTCTCCTCTGAAGCCGATACCACCAGAATGAATTTCAGCTCATTGGACTATCTGGTTCATCACCACGCCATTTCATATACCTATTCTGCTACCCTGCTCTACTATTATTTTCAGAATAACTTGAGATTCAGCAATAAAATAGCTGCTTTTGCACCTGATTATAATAGCAAGCCCGATTTCCTGCCACTTCCTGGCGCTGAAATTGAAGTCGCCGGCATCACCAGAATTATTTCGGGCGACAAGTATTCGGGATCTAAAGCCACTAAGCAATCATTTATTGCGAATGCTGGTAAATATGATATTCTGCATCTGGCCATGCATACCATCCTCAATGATACCTTACCTCTCTATTCAAAAATGGTATTTTCACCGGGAGTTTCCGGTACTGAAGACCGTACCCTGAATACTTACGAGATATACAATCTGAAACTAAGATCAGGCATGGTTGTGCTGAGCGGATGTAATACCGGATCAGGCAAACTTCAAAAGGGTGAGGGAGTTATGAGTCTTGCCAGGGCATTTCTTTATGCCGGTTGTCCAAGTATTATCATGACGCTCTGGAATGTGGAAGATGCATCCAGCTCATCCATGATGATCGATTTTTACAGAAATATCAAAAATGGCTATTCAAAAGATGAGGCATTAAGAAGAGCTAAAGTCAGCTATATTTCACAGGCCGATCCGATGAAGTCCCATCCCTATTTCTGGTTGGGATATGTATCAATAGGTAAGCAGACTCCATTATTCAAAAGTAAGGCAGGTTATTTTGCAGGCTTAATAATTTTCGTATTTTTAGCAATCGTTTTGGAGAAATGGTATTTCAAAAGGAAAAAAAGGATTAGCCGACTAGAATGATTAATTACAGCAATGAAGAGCTTCTGAATGGCATTTTACGTAGTGACAACGTAATTCTTCAGCATATATATAAGAATTTCTATTACAAAGTCAACCTGTATATTAAGAAAAACAGCGGTGACGATGAGGATGCCAATGACGTATTCCAGGAAGCTATTATTGTCGTTTACAGAAAATTAAAAGCTAATGATCTGGTCATCAATTGTGCATTTGAAACCTATCTTTATTCCGTCAGCAAGTTCCTGTGGCTCAAGCAGCTTTCCCGTATTAAGTCGGAAAAGGAGATGATGGCCGACACATCTGCCTTTGAGATTGAATTTGATCATGATTTCTCCGAACTGGTTGAGAAAAATGAGCGATACAAACTTTATCAAAAACATTTTCAACTTTTGGGAAGTGACTGTCAGAAACTACTCCAACTATTTTTCGATAAAGTTCCATTGAAGCAGATTGCCCAGATCATGGGTTTCAGTAGCGAAAAATACGTAAAGAAACGGAAGTTCAAGTGCAAAGAATACCTGATCACAAGCATCAAGCAGGATGTGAATTATAAGAAGATCAATCAATAGAAGGAGCAAGTGGATTCGCCTTCTTCAGTATTGCCTTTTCTTTATAAGTACCTCTAAAAAGTTCAAATTTCCTGAAACTGCAAGGGAGGGCACCGTTGAACAACTCAATTTTTCTGGATGGTTTTAGTCCGATATTCCTGAATCCCTCTTCAGAACTTGAAATAATCCAGGCAGTGTATCCGGCATATTTTTGTTTCAGTATATCCCCGATTGATTTGTATAGCTCAGCAATAGACTGCGGTTTCATTCTTTCTCCGTAGGGTGGATTGGTAATGATGATTCCATTTTCAAACGGAGGATCCAGCACCAAAAAATCTTTCGCTTCCACTTCAATGGCTTTCGACAATCCTGCATTTTTAATGTTTGCCCTGGCGATGGCACAACTTTGAACCGAAATATCTGAACCAAATATTTTGATTGAAGATTCCTTTTCGTAGTCTGCATTGTAGATTTCTGAGAAAAGATTTTCGTCGAAATCGAGCCATTTCTCGAATGCGAATGATTTTCTGTAGATTCCTGCAGGTATCCCCTTGGCTATCATGGTTGCTTCGATGAGGAGTGTACCTGAACCGCACATCGGATCCAGAAAATCACATGCTCCGTTCCATCCCGATAGCATAATCATTCCGGCAGCAAGCACCTCGTTGACAGGCGCTTCTCCTTGCCCCATACGATATCCCCTCTTATGTAATGATTCACCTGAACTATCCAGCGAAATTTCGCAATAGTCGCCCATCAGGTAAACATGTATCCTAATATCCGGATCATGTTGATTAACAGATGGCCTCTTTCCAAAGGCCTCTCTAAAGTAATCGGCAATCGCATCCTTGACTTTGAGCGATACATACATTGAATTAACGAAGAGCTCTGACTGAACAGTACTATCAATTGAAAAACTCTTGCCAAGGGTCAGGTATTCGGACCAATTGACTTTCTTGGCGTTGTTGTAAAGATCTTCTTTCCAGTGGATGTTGAACTGTGCAACAGGCCTGAGCACTTTCAATGCCGTCCGCAACAGGAAATTAGCTTTGTACAAAAGGGCTTTATCTCCAAGAAATGAGACAGCTCTTCGCTCGGGAGTTACCGATTCTGCCCCGAGGGTTTTGAGTTCGGCTGCCAGTACCGTTTCAAGGCCTGCAAATGTCTTGACAACTATTTTAAACTTCTTCACAAGTATAATTTTTCATCATATCCCACTGCCCAAAATAAATTCGGTGTTCTTTTTAGCCCTATTCTGCACGATCTTCGAAAATGGAGGCAAGTCGTTGGTTATCCATATATTACCTCCTATCACAGAATCATGACCAATGGTTATTCTACCAAGGATGGAGGAATTTGAATAGACAACTACATTGTCTTCAACGATCGGATGGCGCGGAATTCCCTTTACAGGATTGCCCTCTTTATCAAGCGAAAAGCTCTTGGCTCCGAGCGTAACTCCCTGATACAGCTTTACATTTTTACCAATAATAGAGGTGGATCCGATGACGATGCCGGTTCCATGATCGATTGCAAAGTATGATCCGATAACAGCCTCAGGGTGGATATCTATACCAGTCTCTGAGTGAGCCATTTCCGTAATAATCCTTGGAATGAGCGGAATTCCGAATTTATGGAGTGCATGTGCAATCCTGTAACTGGAAATTGCCCTGATGCCAGGATAGCAAAAGATAACTTCACTGATACTTTTAGCAGCCGGATCTCCAAGATATGCTGCCTCAACATCCGTTATCATTAATCGCCTTATCTCAGGCAGTATCGAAATAAAATCAGCAGAACGACTTTCCGCCTCCACCTTTCTATTTTCCAGATCTGCGCTAACTTCTTTGTCACACACGAAGCAGAGTCCGGCCAGGAGCTGCTCCGACAGAAGATGAAATACCTCATCCACCAGCACGCCCATGTGGTAATGGAATGTCGACGGATGAAAATTGATCGTCCCGAAATACCCGGGGAAAATAATTTGTCTCACTTTTTCAACAAATATTTTCAGCTTTTCTGTCGACGGCATTGGTTCCCCTGCGCGCTGTGCATGTGTCACCTCTCCTACCGAGGAAATATCAGTTAACTTAATGACCGCGTCGCCAATCGATTTCCTTATTTTGTTTTCCTTACGTTCTTTCATCTTTCACAACATTTTGTAAAACGAAATTTACATTACAATTCTAATGAATTAAACGGGATCCATGGCAAAAGGTTCTATCCAATATGATGGGATTGAAGATGCTTGCATGCATTATTCAACCTGTCCTCACCGAATCCAGTCACAATTTCATATTCAAATCCGAATTTTTCAATCTCCCGGCAATATCTCTCAAATAGTTTGTTTCGCATCTCACCTCCGTTTTCTCTGACAGGGTCGGCTATCCAAGGTAAATCCGGACTGCAAACTAAAAATAAATCAATATTGGCAGACGTGATGTACACTTCCATCCAGACAGGTGATTTTCCATACACCATCTCAAACCATACCTTCGTGATAATCAACCATGTATCAAGAATAAGGATTCCTTCGTCTGTTACATCTGCCGCTTCTTTTTCCTGTTGGACCTGCTGTCTGGCAATTATTTCGAGATCCTCGTAACGGTAGGGTCTTCCGAGATTTTCTATATAACCGCGGGCATATTCAGGAATCCACCGTGCATTCATTTTTGCTGCCAGCGCTTCTGAAAGGTCAGTTTTCCCGGTAGATTCGGGACCAGTGACTACAATTTTTCTCAAACGGTTGATTTTTTCCATTCAAAGTATCCATAGGCAGCCAGAAAAGTATAAACCAGGAAAAGTATCGTTGTGGGATATAACTCCTTGTAAATGAATAGACCGATCGAAATTGAATCTATAAACACCCACATCAACCAGTGTTCAATTTTTTTCCGGGCCAGCATCCAGGTGGCAACAATGCTCAGGGCAGTGGTTAATCCGTCCCAGTAAGGCACCTGAGAATCAGTATAATGAATTAATAAATAGGTGATAACGGCAAATAAAAGAATAGACATAGCCAACAGCCTCAACCATAATACACCTGACGTTCTGGTTACCTTCAGGATATCTCCGGAAACACTACCGTGAAACCAGCACCACCAGCCGTAAATACTAATTGCAACATAATAAAATTGCAATGACATATCCGCATAGATTTTCGAGGTATAAAAAACAGCAATGTAGAACAAGGCATTCAGTAAACCGACCGGCCAGGTAAGGTAGTGTTGTTTGATGGAAAATCCCAGGTATAGAAATCCCGTAACAGTTCCGCAAACCTCAATATAATGATTGACAAGCCATTGATAGAAAGCCATGGTACCAGATTTCAGAAATTATTTCTGCCCTATCTGTTCAGAGTGCGGGCATAAGATTTTGGATCAGATAATAGTTCGATGGCCTTCTTTACTTCCGCGTCTTTTTCCAGCATGATCCTATAGTAATGCCCCGGTTCATAAAGATCACGTGCAATAAGCGCCCTGATTTGTCTGAAGATATCGCCCTCTAAAGCTTTCATACTTTCAGGCTCCTTATTAACACCGGATTTTACTCCTAACTCCATTAATTCGTCCAAAACGGCAGGTGAAACCTTGAAATTATCTCTAAAATACTGGAATTCAGGATATTCCTTTAGTATTTCTTTTCTGTGCTGATCAATGTAACTAACCACATAAGGAAAGAAAATATTTTTCCGGACCAGAGCATTGAAATACCTGTAATGAACTGAAGTATCTAGTGGTACAAAGATATCTGGTACAATTCCTCCCCCACCAAAAACTTTCCGTTTCGTCACCAGCGTTTTTGTCATCAGGGAATCTGCAGTAGAGATACTGTCCTTGTTAAACAACTCACCACTTTCGTATCTTTTAATATAATCGTTCCTATAGTTTTCGGGATTGTTCTTGTAAGGTTTCTGGATATTTCTGCCTGCAGGGGTGTAGTAATGAGCTGTTGTCAATCTGATCATTGAACCATCATTGAGTGCAAAGGGTTGCTGAACCAATCCTTTCCCGAAAGTTCTCCTGCCGATCAAAACGCCGCGATCCCAGTCCTGGATAGCCCCCGACACAATTTCAGAAGCAGAAGCTGTACCTTCATCAATCAGGATGACCAGGTTCCCTTCCAGAAAATCACCGTTGGTGTCAGAAAGATAATCCTTTCTCGAGCTATGAATACCTTCAGTGTAGACAATCAGCTTATTGGCTTCAAGGAACTGGTTAGCAAGTTCATAAGCAGCCCCCAGATAACCACCGCCGTTTCCCCTCAGATCCAATACCATATTTTTGATTTTACCTTGCTTCTCAAGGCCTTTCACTGCGGATTTAAACTCTTCAATTGTTGTAGCAGAAAATCTGTTTAACTTAATGAATGCGGTCTCCTTGTTAAGCATGAAGGCAGCATCCAGACTAAAAATCGGAATTTTATCCCGGACAATTGTAAACTCAAGTGGCCCAGATTCTCCCTTTCTGATAATTTTGAGTAGGACCGTAGTTCCCTTAGGACCTCTTAAAAGACCAAAAACATCCTGTGATTTGATGCCAACGGAGGCAATATTTTTTGCGTCCACTTGGATGATTCGGTCACCTGGCCGTAAACCCAACTTTTCAGACGGACCACCTGGTATGGTCGTCATGACAATCAAAGTATCCTGAATAATGCTGAAGGAGATTCCGATGCCTTCAAAATTTCCCTCCAATGGTTGGTTCATTTCCTCTACTTCTGCCTTGGTAATGTAAACCGAATGCGGGTCAAGCTTAGCGAGGAGGTTCGTTATGGCATCTTCGGTCAATTTGTTCACATTGGCAGTGTCTACATAGAAAGCATCAACCAATTTTAATACCCTACCGAATTTAATTGCCTGAATTTGAGTGTCCTGTCCATATAAACCAGATGAAAAGCACGATGCAAAAAGAGTAATTATTATGCAAATGGATAAGCTAAAAAATCTATTTTTCACGTTAGAAAGAAAATGAATTATTAATGCCGCCTGAAAAAATTATATATTTCAAACTGCTGTAAAGATAAGAAGTTCTCACTACTATCTATACTGATAATCAAAATTATAGTTAATGAGTGGTTGTAAAACCGGATAACAATAGAAGGTCTGTAATCCGGATTGAATTACAGACCTTCCATTTGCTATGGCTTGCCTCAGACTGAAAGGGCAAAATTATTGCTTACCGCTTGTTTGTATTCGTCTAATAAACTGGAGAACAATTCTTTAACTGATATGATCTTATCAGTTTTCCACACATTACTTCCACAGAAGGCATAACCATTTCTGAAATTTCCTCTCAAAGCTGAAGCCAGAGATGCCATTATACAATAAGGAGCAGTTGTTATATCGCATGTCTTCACACAGTTAACAGGACAAACTGTAGGACGTCTCTTGCCGTTGTCGACATCATCCAGGAAAGAACAGCTGATTGCACGGCCGGGCATACCCACCGGGCTTTTGATGATTCTTACATCCTCTTCCCTTGCTTGTATATACGCCTGTTTGAATCCATCTGATGCATCGCATTCGGTGGTGGTTACAAACCTTGTTCCCATCTGAACCCCTGCGGCACCTCTCTCCATGATGGCTGCGATATCTTCACCTGTATAAATTCCGCCTGCTGCAATTACAGGTATCTTTTTCCCGTATTTTTCTCCGTATTCATTTGCTACTGCCACTACCTCATCAAGGATGTTTTCAAGAGAGTAGTTTTCATCAAAGATCTGGTCAATTTTAAAACCAAGGTGCCCGCCTGCCTTGGGGCCTTCTACAACGATAGCATCCGGCAGATAGTTGAAGTTTCCATACCATTTATTAATTATCAGGCTAGCTGCCCTGGACGAAGAGACAATCGGTACCAGTTTCGTCTCGGAACCTGGCGTCAAATATTTTGGCAGGTCAAGTGGAAGTCCTGCCCCGGCAAAAATGATATTGATTTTTTCCTTGATTGAAGTGGTAACCAGGTCCGGGTAATTGGATAATGCCACCATGATGTTTACCCCCAGAACTCCCTTAGATTTCTCCCTTGATTTGCGAATTTCCTGAGTGAGGCCATAGATGCAGCTCTCCATGTAATCGGATGAGTGATCCTTGTATAGAAATCCAATTCCAGCAGCAGAGATTACGCCTACTCCACCCTCATTGGCAACTGCTGAAGCCAGCCCGTTGAGGGAAACACCAACACCCATTCCACCCTGAATAATAGGAAGCTTGATTTTCAATCCTCCAATGTTTAATACCTTCATCATGTAATTGACCATTATAATATATATGATACAATGGTAGGTATTGAATAACTACTGACCAAAAATATGTGTCCTGCGGACTAAAAATGGTTGAAAACAGTGAATTTTGGGACGAATTGCACTTTTAGTGGGACGAATTGCAAGACTCACAAGATGAATAGCCCCCTAAATAAGCTTTCCCTTAAAGACCTGGACCCAGTTTCGGGAGACTGGAACAGTAAAATCGAGGCGATCCATTTCAAGCTGATAACCATTTGGAAATCTTTTGAGCTTTGTCACTTTGTTGATGTTAACCATCCAACAACGGTGACATTTAAGCATAACATCAGATGATTCAAGGGCTTTCTCGACATTGGTAAATGATTGTCTGAAGAGTCTTTTCCGAACCAATTGCTTTCTGTCGATCCAATAAATCTCTACATAGTTGCCAGAAGAATGGATCAGGATTACGCGTTCTACCTCTTCCGCAAATGCTTGCTTTTTATTCTCAGCTACCAAGTGAACAGATTCCTGCTCTTCCGGGTGTTGAAAAGCATTGATTTCTTCTTTTAACCAACTTTTACCTGAATCGATCATATTAACCAGTTTCAATTTCATCGAAAGATTATAGCTGATCAGATTGAACAGGATTAAGGGGAGAAGAGAAAGTGCGCCTGTCCTGAAGTAGGGAAGATCGGTATATGAAATTGTCTTGGCAAACCAAGCCATCAAAGTAAACAGAGAAAAGAGGTTGGAAAACATCCAGATATTCCATATAATCTCCTTTTTGATGGTCCATTTATCGGGATTGAAAAGCTTTGGCAACAAACCCGGGAAAATCAAGGTATTCAGGAAGAGTGTCGCCGCAGTCAGAAATCCGGTACCGAGTACAAAATAACCATCCTGTTCCGACTTCAGGAAATTGATGCCGAGGGGCTGAATGTACAGGACAATAAGAATGAACCCCATACTGACAAGCAGGATTGTCTTGACATTGTGTTTGAAGTTATTGTTGAACTGGTACGGTTGATTCAAATTCTCAAACATGCTTTTCCTCCTTTGTAATCTTCCTACTAAATATAGGCAATATTTTCTGAAAATGATCCCATGTAGTCAAAAAAATGCAAAAGCCCCGGATTCCGCATGCTGCCAACAAAAGAGGGACAAAATCGAAATTTAGTCCCTCTTTTGTCCCACAATTTTTATAAGGACCTAATTATCAAAATAATATGCGGTCTGGACGGGACTCGAACCCGCGACCCCCTGCGTGACAGGCAGGTATTCTAACCAACTGAACTACCAAACCAAATAAATAGGAACTTCGAATGCGGTCTGGACGGGACTCGAACCCGCGACCCCCTGCGTGACAGGCAGGTATTCTAACCAACTGAACTACCAAACCAAAGTACTTATTGGAACCTCCAACAATCAAAAAAGAGTTTCCTCAAAAGCAGGGCAAATATACGACTTGTTTTCTTCATCTGCAATGAACTACCAATAAAAACAGTAATTCACCAGAAGTTAGGTCAATATACTGATTATGAAGACTTAGAGGGACTTATTCCAGGGCTTGCCGGAAGAAAGAAAAATGCACACTTCCGTATATTCTTTGTTGAAAAAGGTTGGGGTGACAGGCAAAATTATCATTCTTACCATGTTCGAGAATCAATATCCCGTCCTGATTTAACAACTGATATTTAAGAACCAGGTCAGGAATCTCTTTTATACTTGCAAGTTGATAGGGAGGATCGGCAAAAATAAGATCGTATTTTTCAACACATCTTGGAATGAATTTCATTACATCATACCTCAGAAGATGGATCACATTTTCCAGCTTTAGTTGCTTAGTGACTGAGGCGATGAAGGCATAATGAACATGGTCAATCTCGACAGAGGTTACTGATTTACTACCTCTTGAAGCAAATTCAAATGAGATACTACCAGTTCCTGCAAAAAGATCCAGGACCTTAATCTCTTCAAGATCGATGGTGTTGTTGAGGATATTAAAGAGGTTTTCCCTGGCAAAATCTGTTGTTGGCCTGGCCTTAAAATTCTTACCCGGATTAAAAAGTCGGCCTTTTAATTCGCCCCCGATTATTCGCATTTGAAAATGTCAAGAAGTGAAGTAAAGTAGTGTCCAGGCTCCTGGTTAAAGGTATAACTGTACTGGTACAAAGAAGTTGGAGTGGCAAAAGCCGATTTTCTGACAAATTTCTTGAACGATTGATACAATGGATCGGCAGGCGGCAATTGACCATGCAGAACTAACTCGGTGGTATCAGGAGATAACTTCAGCTGGTCAAAAACATACAAAACATAATACAGCACATCGTTTTCACCAGAATAATTGAACTGATTACATAGCAATAACTTAGTTCCTGAAATGACCACCAGCTCAAAATTGGACCTAAAAAAATTAAGATGAACCTGTTTCCGTTCGGGAAAATTCTTATTGTCCTTGAGGGATCTCTCAATCAGGGGAAAGAGATTATGCCTGATGGTTGCCTTTGGAAAAGTAAACGTCAGATAATCCTTGAGATTTTCAGGAATAGTAAAGATGCACCAAGCTTCAGCTTTTGAAAATAGTGTTCTATCTAAAGAGTAACCTTTTTCTACCTCATGGTTGAATCCAAAATACTTTTCTGAATAGCCGTAGTGAAAAAATGCCTGCGGCACCATGGTGAATTTTTCAGTTGCATAGACAATTTCTACGCTCCTGTATTTCAGCCTAAGCAGATCGTCTGCGATAACGATGTCACGGACATTTGCAAATAAAAGCCTCGGACGCTTGAGAAAAAAATTGATTGATTTTAGGACAGTGTATTTTCCTTTGGGGATATCCAGGATAGCAAAAGAAAATCCATCCAGACTTATTTGGATGGATAAATGATATAAATTACTCTGTTCGGGATCGAAAGATTTGTCGATAAAACAGATATCTTGCATTCACAATAAATTGGTTCACAAGCGACAAATTTAGAAAAAATATTTTACTCTTATAGGGCGATCCGCAAATTTACAATCTGATGATAAAATTCATTTCTGATCTGATTCTGCAAAAACTGGGACACGTGCCGACAAAAGGTCAAATGGAAATGATAGACCAACTTGCCTTGTTCGTATCCTCGCCGGAAGCTGATTCAATTTTTTTATTGAAAGGCTATGCAGGTACAGGGAAGACAGCGACTATTAGTGCACTGGTAAAAGTGTTGGATGAACTGAAAATCAAATTTGTATTGCTGGCTCCAACAGGCCGTGCTGCCAAAGTACTTTCGAAACAGAGTGGTATGCCTGCCTCTACCATTCACAAAAAAATCTACAGGCAGCAATCTGCTGTGGATGGTTTTAGCAAATTTTCGCTGGACAGGAACATGCTCAAAAATAGTATTTTCATTGTAGACGAAGCCTCGATGATCTCTAATGGACCCCGGGATCAGAGTGTTTTCGGTTCAGGATATCTACTTTCTGATTTGATAGAATATGTCCTGGGGGGATTGAACTGCAAGCTCATTGTTTCAGGAGATACCGCCCAGCTTCCACCGGTAGGTTTATCAATAAGTCCGGCGCTTGAAAAAGAGGAGCTTTCCCTCTTCGGATTGAAAATTATTACCAAGGAACTAAGGGAGGTTGTGAGGCAGTCGGAAGAATCCGGAATCCTTAAAAATGCCACCTCCATACGAAATCGAATCCTGGAGGAATCGCCATCGGGCTTCTGGCCTATTGAGATGAAAGGATTTTCGGACATGAAAAGGCTCGGGGGGGAAGAGCTCATTGAAGAGATTTCAAATTGTTTTGACAGTTTCGGGATGGAGGATACAATAGTCATTACCCGTTCCAATAAGCGAGCCAACCTTTTCAACGAAGGAATCCGCAAATCAATTCTTTACCAGGAGGATCAGATTATGAAGGGAGATCTGCTGATGGTGGTCAAAAACAGTTATCACTGGTCGAAGCTAATGGAGAATCTTGATTTTATTGCCAATGGAGATATTGCCGAGATCCTCCGGATACGGAAATATGAAGAACGGTACGGGTTCCATTTTGCCAATGTGGTGTTGCGCCTGATTGATTACCAGGATTCCGAAATTGAGTGCAAGATATTGTTGGAAACTTTGAAAGTTGAGGCGCCTGCCTTGTCGGCCGACGATAACAAGAGATTGTTTGATGCCGTCTCGGAAGATTATCAGGAGATCCGTAACAAACGTGACAGGTGGAAAAAAATCAGGGAAGATCCCTATTTCAACGCATTACAGGTAAAATACTCTTATGCCGTTACCTGCCACAAGGCTCAGGGAGGGCAATGGAAGGCAGTGTTTCTGGATCATGGATATCTTTTGAAGGAGATGATTGACCGTGAATTTCTACGATGGTTGTATACGGCGTTCACCAGGGCGGAAGAAAGGCTATATCTGGTAAATTTTCACAAGGAATTTTTCTCTGATCCGGAAAATTAAAGCATACTTTAAACAGAGACCCTTCGACAGGGACCGGATCAGCAAGTCCATCGCACCAGACAATCGCTCCAGCGGATTTGCAATCCGCTGGCAAACTTTCACCAACGGATTGCAAATCCGTTGGTGCGAGGCGAGTTGGATTGCAAATCCGTTGGAGCGATAATCTTTCAAACCTCAAACACATCTCCGTCGTTTGCTGCGTATGTTTCTGGAAAGATGGTTCTGGCCTCCACGACCAGTCCCTCAACAGACTTATATCTTGAAGAGAAATGACCGATGATCAATCTTCTAGTCCCGGCCAACCTGGCCATTTCGGCGGCCTGCACAGAAGTGGAATGGAAGGTTTTCTTTGCAAGTTCCATTTGATCTCCTCCAAAAGTGGCTTCATGGTAAAGAAGGTCCACCCCCTGAATGGAAGGGAGTATCTTTGGCAGGAACACGGTATCGGTACAAAATGCGTAGCTTCTGGGTGGATTGGCAGGAATTGTCAGCTGTTCATTTGGAATGACGGTACCATCCGAAAGTATAAGATCGGCACCGTTTTTAATATTTGATCTCTGTGAAATTGGCACCTCATACTTTTCGAGGGCAAATTTATCCAGATGAAGTTTTGAAGGAAGTTCCTGAAAGAGAAAACCACAACAAGAGATCCGGTGCTTCAGAGGGAACGAAGAGACCCGGATTCTTTTATCTTCGAAAAGGACAGAACTGCGTTTGAAATTCAGTGGATGATATTTAACGGCCAGATCAGTAATCTCGTTCATGAATTTCATCATTCCCTCCATCATTTGTTGCAGTTCAGAATGTGCATGAATGTGGAGCTCCCCTTTTTTCCCATAAAGAACTAAGGAAGAGATCAGTCCGGGTAAACCATAGATATGATCTCCATGCAGATGAGAGATAAAAATGTGGTTAATCCGCCCCATTTTGAATCCATATTTCCGTAGCTGAATTTGTGTGCCTTCACCGCAATCGACCAGAAACAGCTGCTCATTCAGCCGGACGACCTGTGAAGTCGGGTACCTGTTGGAAGTGGGCAAGGCAGAACTGCTGCCTAGGATGGTTACTGAAAATGAGTTCATATCCGGGGAATCACTGACTTACCAAAGATAAAAAAACCCGGCCATTTGGTCGGGTTTTTTTATTATACAGGAAAGCATTATATTATTTCTTCTCGTTTTTTTCCATTTGAGTACGCAAAGCGGCTAATTCGCTGATGTCGCCCAAAGTTGTCTTCTCCATGGTATCTTTCATCGGTTTAACGCTCTTGGTCGTCTGCTTCGTAGCTGTCTTCTTCTTGGCTGTATCATCCGTTTTCTTCACATCTTCGTAAACACGTGAGTGTGAAAGGATAATCCTCTTGGCTGATTTTGAAAACTCAATAACCTTGAATTCTAATTTTTCTTCCATTTTGACATGAGAACCGTCTTCCTTTACCAGGTGACGAGGTGTGGCAAAACCTTCCACCCCATAAGGAAGTGAGATTACTGCGCCCTTGTCGAACAAGTCAATCACGGTACCTTCATGGATAGAATCAAGGGTAAAGATTGTTTCGAACACATCCCATGGATTCTCTTCCAACTGTTTGTGGCCAAGGCTCAAACGGCGGTTTTCCTTATCAATATCAAGAACCTGAACTTCAATTTCTGAACCGATGGAAGTAAACTCAGAAGGATGCTTGATCTTCTTGGTCCAGCTCAGGTCGCTGATATGAATCAAACCGTCGACACCTTCTTCGATCTCAACAAATACACCAAAATTGGTAAAGTTGCGGACTTTAGCAGTGTGTGAGGTACCGATAGCATATTTGGTTTCAATCTGTGACCATGGATCATTCTTCATCTGCTTGATACCCAGTGACATTTTGTGTTCGTCACGATCTAGCGTCAGAATGGTTGCCTCTACTTCATCGCTAACTTTCAGGAAGTCTTGCGCAGAGCGAAGGTGTTGTGACCAGCTCATTTCGGAGACATGGATCAACCCTTCAACACCAGGAGCGATTTCGATAAATGCGCCGTAATCGGCAATGACAACTACTTTACCTTTCACAACATCACCTACTTTAAGATCGGCGCTAATGTTGTCCCATGGGTGAGAAGCAAGTTGTTTCAGACCAAGGGCAATTCTCTTCTTCTCATCATCGAAGTCGAGGATTACGACGTTGATTTTCTCATCCAGCTGAACGATTTCGTTCGGATGGGCAACGCGGCCCCAGCTGAGGTCTGTAATGTGGATCAAACCATCTACGCCGCCAAGGTCGATGAACACACCATAAGAAGTGATGTTTTTGACGGTTCCCTCGAGAACCTGACCTTTTTCGAGTTTGGAGATGATTTCCTTTTTCTGTTGTTCCAATTCGGCTTCGATGAGCGCTTTGTGAGAAACAACAACATTTCTGAATTCATGGTTAATCTTAACGACCTTGAATTCCATGGTTTTCCCGACGTAGATATCGTAGTCGCGGATTGGTTTGACGTCGATTTGCGATCCTGGTAAGAATGCTTCGATACCGAATACGTCGACGATCATACCGCCTTTCGTACGGCATTTGATAAATCCGGTGATAATTTCGTCGTTTTCGAGGGCAGCGTTGACGCGATCCCAACTGCGCATGGCACGGGCTTTCTTGTGGGAAAGGGTTAACTGACCTTTTTTATCTTCAAGGGTTTCAACATAAACCTCAACTTTGTCGCCAATTTTCAGGTTAGGGTTGTATCTAAACTCATTTACCGATACGATTCCGTCAGATTTGTAGCCAATATTTACTACAACCTCACGTTTGTTCATAGAGATTACGATACCGTCTACACACTCCTTCTCCTGAAGGATGGAAAGGGTATTATCGTACATTTCAGTCATGGACTGCTTTGAGGATGTACCTACAATGGCTATCTTTCCTTCGAAAGCATCCCAGTCAAACTCCTCTTCATTGGCAACAGCCGAACTGACTAATACCAGTTTGGATGGAGCAACAATTTTTTCTTCTGCAACCGGTTTTTCAACAACTGCTGCAGGTTCTTCTGCAACTGCATTTTCTTCAATTTCTGCTGCAGGTTCTTCTACAACTGCTACTGGTTCTTCGACTAAAACTAGTTCTTCAGATACGACAGATTCTTCTGCTACTGCTGCAGGTTCTTCTGCAACTACATTTTCCTCAGTGGTTTCCGCGGAAGCAGTATCGGCAGCAGTGTTCTCTACTGTCTCGTTTACCTCCTGATTTTCTTTGTTTTTACTCATTTTAAGATTCCGTTGAAATTAATAAATTAGACATTATTTTGAATGGGCGCAAAGGTAGAATTAATTCTTTAAATTATAAACTATGGCACAGGAAATTGAACGGAAATTTCTGGTTCTTAATGATCTTTACAAATCTGCAGCCAGCAGGTCCTTCAGGATCAGGCAGGGATATCTCTCCTCGAATCCCGAACGAACGGTAAGAGTAAGGATCAAGGGTGATTCGGGATTTTTAACGGTAAAAGGAGGATCTGATCCTACCGGGATTTCCAGGTATGAATGGGAGAAAATGATACCTGTAAATGAGGCTGAAGAGCTCTTAAGAATCTGTGAACCAGGCATGATTGATAAAGTAAGGTTTGAGATAAAATTTGGCAATCATATTTTTGAGGTGGATGAGTTTTTAGGTGAGAATCTGGGTCTTGTGGTCGCTGAGTTAGAGCTGAAAAGTGAGGATGAAAGTTACCTGCAATCGGATTGGTTGGGACGGGAGGTAACCGGCGAATTAAAATATTACAATTCACAGCTTGCGAGAAGGCCCTATAATTTGTGGTAAATGGTGAAGATCAAATTTTTCTATTACTTTTACTTTCACCTTTAGGCAACATAAATTCTACAATTGAATGAAGATAATCGTCACAGGATCAAATGGTCAGCTCGGTAGATCCATTCAGGAATTATCTCCAGCCTATCCGGAACTCTCTTGCGTTTTCACAGATGTTGAGGAGCTGGATATTTGCGACAGTAAACTGGTGGATGCCTTCTTCGCCTCTGAAAATCCTTCAGCAGTGGTCAATTGTGCCGCCTATACGGCAGTCGATAAGGCTGAGAAAGAAGCTGCATTTGCAGAGAATATTAATCACAAGGCTGTTGCTAATCTCGCTAAGGCCTGTAAGAAAACCGGAGCCAGGCTCATTCATATCTCCACCGATTATCTTTTTGACGGGAATAAGTCGACCCCTTACCACGAAAAAGATATCGTGCATCCCCAATCAGTTTACGGGATTACTAAGCTGGAAGGTGAAACCGCCATTTTGCGCGCTGAAATAAAGTCGATTATTATCCGGACTTCCTGGCTATATTCGGCTTATGGCAATAATTTTGTCAAAACGATGCTACGTCTTGGAAGCGAAAGGGAGCAATTGGGAGTGGTGGCCGACCAGGTGGGGACACCTACTTATGCCGGTGATCTGGCTAAAGTTATCCTGGATATTCTCCGGATGACAGCGACAGATAGCAAAAAATTTGTTACCGGTATTTACCATTATTCCAATGAAGGGGCTGCCAGCTGGTATGATTTTACGAAGGCTATTTTTGAATATACTCCCGGAATAATTTGTGAGGTAAACCCCATTGATACAGCAGCTTATCCAACTCCTGCCACCCGGCCAGCCTATTCAGTTTTGAATAAATCAAAGATCAAATCTACTTTTGGCATCAAGATTCCCTTTTGGAGAGATAGCCTGAAATTATGTCTCATAAAATTGCAAGAAGATGCAAAAAAATGAAATTCCACAAAATGTTCTGCTGAAAGCCCAGGAATGGATGAGTGGTCATTACGATGAGGCCACTAAAGCAGAAGTCAAAAATCTTTTTGAAAAAGAGGATCCCAGCGACCTGATAGATGCCTTCTACCGTGATCTCGAATTTGGAACCGGTGGTCTCCGGGGCATCATGGGGGCTGGTACCAACCGAATGAATATTTACACCGTTGGTGCTGCAACACAAGGTCTTAGCAACTATTTAAAGAAGGCATTTGCTCATTTGCCTGAAATCAAAGTAGCCATCGGACACGATTGCCGAAACAACAGCCGGTTGTTTGCAGAAACTTCAGCTGCAATCTTTTCGGCCAACGGCATCAAGGTATTTCTCTTTGAATCCCTCCGTCCGACACCCGAACTCTCGTTTGCCATCCGTGAGCTCGGATTGCAAAGCGGAATAATTCTTACCGCCTCTCATAATCCGAAAGAATACAATGGTTACAAGGCGTACTGGGATGACGGATCACAGATCGTGGAGCCCCACGACCTGGACATCATTGCTGAAGTGGAAAAGGTAAAGGTTGAGGATATACGTTTTAATGGAAATACTGAATTGATTTTCTCCATGGGCGCCGATATGGATGAGCGCTTTCTGAAAAAAGTAGTTTCAATTTCACTGTCGCCCGAAACTATCAAAAGGCAGCACGACCTGAAGATCGTTTACACTCCGATACACGGCACGGGTGTCAGACTGGTGCCTATGGCGCTGGCTAAAATGGGATTTACCAATGTTATCCATATCCCGGAACAGGATGTGGTAAGCGGAGACTTTCCTACCGTGATATCTCCCAACCCGGAAGAGCCTGCAGCAATGTTCCTTGCGCTAAAAAAAGCCGGGGAAGTGGATGCTGATCTGGTGATGGCAACGGATCCTGATGCAGATCGTCTGGGTATTGCCATTAAGAATGATAAGGGTGAATTTATCCTTGTCAACGGAAATCAGACTGTCTTGATCTTCCTCTATTACATCATCACCAAACGCAAGGAACTCGGCCTACTGAAAGGGAAAGAGTACATCGTTAAGACCATCGTTACCTCGGAACTGGCAGCAGAGATAGCGGCCAAAAATGGTGTTGAGTATTACGACTGCTATACAGGATTCAAATATATCGCAGAGGTTATCCGTGAAAATGAGGGAAAGAAAAATTATATCGGAGGAGGCGAAGAGAGCTTCGGCTTTCTGCCTGCAGACTTTGTAAGGGATAAAGATGCAGTTACCTCCTGTGCCCTGATGGCTGAAATTGCCGCCTGGGCCAAGGATAACAAACACACGTTGTTTGAGGTGCTGCAGGATATCTACCTCACCTATGGTTATTCAAAGGAGAAGATGAAATACATCGTTCGTAAGGGTATGGCTGGAGCAGAAGAAATTGAGCAACTAATGGTTAAATTTAGGAATAATCCTCCAAAACAACTTGCTGGATCTGTATTGGAATGGGTCAAGGATTACGAAACGTTGAAGCAAAAAAATCTGCTGACCGGTGAGGAAAAACCTATTTATCAAAAAACTACCGCAAATGTGTTGCAATTCTTTACGGTGGATGGCACCAAAGTCTCGGTTCGCCCGTCGGGCACTGAACCTAAGATAAAATTCTACATCGAGGTCAAGGCACCCTTGAGTTCGAAAGAGGAATTTGATGCAGTCGAGTCAATGACGGCTCAAAAGATTGAGGAAGTAATGAATGATTTAGCAATTTAATATTTAACTGTGATGAAAAAACTATTATTTGTACCCGTCCTTTTGATTGCTTTCGGAGCATTCGCCCAAAAAGCTGAAACCCCAAAGAAAGCTGAACCTTCCAAGGAAGATCTGGCAAAAATGAAACCCGAGATGACCGAATTCTGGGATCCTGAAGTTGTGGTGGTCACTCCCGGCCAGACACCCATGGATGCCCCGTCTGATGCAGTCGTATTGTTTGACGGTACCCCTGAAAGCTTCAATGCCAACTGGACTAACACCAAGAATGAGCCTTCCGGCTGGAATGTCGCAGACAACTGTGTCACGGTAGCTAAGGGAGCTGGTGGTATCAAAAGCAAAATGGAAATGGAAGATTTTCAACTGCACATCGAATGGAGAACCCCGGCAGAGGTAAAAGGCGAGAGTCAGGGTCGCGGAAATTCCGGCATCTTCATGCAGGGCAAGTACGAACTTCAGGTCCTCGACAACTATGATAACCGGACCTACCGCAACGGACAGGCCGGCTCATTTTACAAGCAATATGCCCCGCTGGTCAACGTCTGCAAGAAACCGGGAGAATGGCAAACTTATGATGTAATATACACTGCACCTCGGTTTAAGGAAGATGGAACCGTATTCTCGCCTGTCCGGGTAACAGTACTTCAGAATGGTGTTCTGGTTCAGAACAATGTATCGCTTTTCGGATCGACAGAATACATCGGTATTCCTAAATACAAGGCTCATGGAGCCGGGCCACTGGAATTACAAAATCATGGTAATCCGGTTAGTTACCGTAATATCTGGGTTAGGAAATTGTAAATGGAAAAAATTTTAATCCTTGATTTCGGTTCCCAGTACACTCAATTAATAGGTCGCAGGGTTCGCGAGCTGAATGTATTTTGCGAAATACATCCGTTTAATCACTACCCTGCTATCGATGAATCAATTAAGGGAGTCATCCTTTCGGGAAGCCCCTATTCTGTCAGAGATGAGAAGGGGCCAAGAATCGACCTTTCCGGTATCAGGGGAAGAATTCCTTTGCTTGGGATTTGTTACGGAGCACAATACCTCGCGCATTTTTATGGCGGGGAGGTGGCTGCATCCGATTCAAGGGAATATGGAAGAGCCAATCTGAAATGGATGGACGAGGATAATCTGCTCCTCAACCTAATCAGTGAAAATTCCCAGGTGTGGATGTCGCATGGGGATACAATTGTCAGCTTACCTAAAGATTATCAGACCCTTGCCTCTACCGCGGATGTTGAATTCGCGGCATTCAAGGTATTGAAGGAAGAGACTTATGGCATTCAGTTTCACCCCGAAGTATACCACACCACAGAGGGGACGCATTTACTCCGGAATTTTTTGGTTGATATCTGCGGATGTAGTCAAAACTGGACACCTGACTCATTTGTTGAAGCGACGATCGATCTGTTGCGCCAAAATCTGGGCAACGATAAGGTCGTCCTGGGCCTCTCCGGAGGGGTAGATTCGAGTGTGGCCGGCATATTACTCAACAAGGCAATCGGCAGCAATCTGACTTGCATCTTCGTTGACAACGGACTATTGCGCAAGAATGAATTTTCAGATGTGCTGGAATCTTACAAAGGGATGGGACTTAACGTAATCGGCGTCGATGCACGGGAAAAATTCTGGAATGACCTGAAGGGGGTCCGCGATCCCGAAAAGAAAAGAAAAATTATTGGTAGAAATTTCATCGAAGTCTTTGATGTTGAGGCACAGAAGATAAAGGATGTCAAGTGGTTGGCACAAGGAACCATTTATCCTGATGTGATCGAATCGGTTTCTGTGAACGGCCCTTCAGCTACTATCAAGTCGCATCACAATGTTGGCGGACTGCCTGAAAAGATGAAACTCAAGGTCGTTGAACCGCTGAATCTACTGTTTAAAGATGAAGTGAGAAGGGTCGGCAGGGCGCTTGGCATCAAGGACGAGCTGCTTGGCCGCCATCCATTCCCCGGACCTGGCCTGGGGATCAGGATACTTTCCGATGTGACTCCTGAAAAAGTTATGCTACTGCAGGAAGCAGATGCCATCTTTACTCAGGCACTCAGGGATTGGGGCCTCTACGACAAAGTCTGGCAGGCAGGTGTGATGTTGTTGCCCGTCCAGTCTGTTGGCGTGATGGGCGACGAAAGAACTTATGAAAATGTGGTAGCTCTGCGGGCGGTTGCATCTACCGACGGCATGACGGCCGATTGGGTTCACCTTCCGTACGAGTTTCTGGCAAAGGTTTCCAATGATATCATTAATAAAGTCAGGGGGATTAACCGCGTAGTGTACGACATCAGCTCCAAGCCACCGGCTACAATTGAGTGGGAATAATTATTTTCCGCCTACGACCAGCAGATTTCCTGAAATCAGTTCTTTCTCGCCGCTCCAGCGATAGGCTGCCAACTTTCCGGTAGTGACGACGCAACTGTCTAAGCAACAAATATTTTGCTGCAGGATGGCAGGTCCTTCCGATAGGCAGTAATGACCGAAAAATACGATGGGCTGACCGGGGGAATAAGGTTCGTACGCAGGAGCCATTTCGACAGGCGGGTGATAATCCGGTAAAATAAACTTGTTGCCAAAATAAAGCTGACGGAAAGTCTTATCCTCCGGACTCGTCCACCACTTGAGTGTAAAGACCCTCCTGCTAAGGCCTTTGCTACATTTGATGATCAGGTCTTTGGGGCATTTGAATTCCAATCCTTTCAATAATTTGTAGACAATTGCGGCCATATCCGGACGCTTTTTATGCATATCACGCAGGAATTTTTTCTTCAGCCTTCTTTCCGGTAAAAATTCCTTTAAAGTTTTGATTTCCTGGTCGTTCCAATACGCATGGCCGATTCTGATCGCACCGAGATCGAGAAAAAATGGCAGTGTGCGCATCCATTTCAGGTGATCAATCCATTCTTCGTTCAGATTTTTAAAGACAGTCAGAGTTTTCTGGATTTGCGTCCGGTTTCCGGCAATATGTTTCGACATGAAAACGCCATTATCGTCTTTTATGTGGTAAAGGATACAACTATATTCATGATTACCCAGGATTGCCAGAGCACTGCCGGCATCCACCATTGAGCGGACTATCAGCAAGGTCTCCCGGATTTCGGGTCCGCGGTTGATGAAATCCCCAACAAAGATTGCCTTTCTTTTGGGATGCCGGAAAACACCCTTCAAGCGTTTATATCCCATCTCAGTGAGAAGTTGTCTCAACAAGGTGGCATAACCGTGAATGTCTCCGATAATATCGTATCCTTCCATCCAAAAAGCTGTGATAGCGTTAATGAAGTAAAATTAGATTTATCGTGCGACTTACCAAAAATATATTTCTGCGAAATTGCTCACATGTCTTTCAGGAAATCTTCGATTTGTATAAGTTTACATCCGGACTTTCAAAATATTAACAAATGAACATAAAAAAAGAAGTTTTTGGACAGTGCTCCCATGGTGAAAAGGTTTTTCTCTATACACTGGTTAATCCTAAGGGTGTCTCTGTTAAAATCACTAATTATGGAGCTATTATAACGGCCATAGAAATGGCAGACAAGCATGGCAAAAAAGAGAACATTGTACTTGGTTTTCAATCTCTTAATGACTACCTTTCTGCGGATTACCTGGCGAATTACCCCTATTTCGGCGCCGTTTGCGGAAGATATTGCAATCGCATCGGAGGCGGAAAGTTGAATATCGAAGGCCTCGGCTATCAATTAGCAATAAACAACGGACCCAATCACCTGCATGGCGGTCTTATTGGGTTCGATAAGATGGTCTGGGCTGCAAAACCCATTGTAATGCCTGATTTTGTAGGTCTGGAATTAAAATATCGGAGCGTCCATCTTGAGGAGAACTATCCGGGCAACTTGGATATCACGATTCTATACAAGTTAACCCATAAGAATGAGTTGAAGGTTGAATACAAGGCAACGACAGACAGGACAACCGTCGTCAACCTTACCAACCATACCTATTTCAACCTCAACGGAGGAAAAGAAAATATTTTCAATCATCAACTTCAGATTAACAGCAAGAAAAGAACTGTCAACGATGAGACACTTATCCCTACCGGGGAAGTCGCTGATGTAACCAACACTCCTTTTGACTTTTCATCTGTCAAATCTGTTGGCAAAGATATCGGCAAACTACCGGATGGTTATGATCTGAATTATATCCTCGACAATCCTGACAAAAAAATGATTTTGGCAGCAAAACTATCTGATGATCAGACCGGTCGTTCTGTTTCTGTGTTTACGAATGAGCCGGCGATCCAATTTTATACAGGCTATTGGATTCCATCCCTGAAGGACCGGTTTGGAAGTTACAGCGGACTGGCCCTGGAAACCCAGCATTATCCTGACTCCCCGAACCATCCCGAATTTCCTTCAACAATTCTGCGACCGGGAGAAACCTTTCAATCAAAAACAACTTTCCATTTCGAAACGAACTAACTTTGCGATATTCATATCAAATCACTACCGCATGAAAACATTAATCGAACTTTTTGAGACAAGTGTTAAGAAATTTCCAGACAATCCATATCTGTGGGAAAAACTATCAGATAAATACGAATCCACAACCTATAAAGAAGTTCAACAATCTGTTTATCAATTTGGTGCAGGACTAATGTCTCTTGGACTAAAGAAGGGGGAAAGGGCCGGACTATTGTCTGAAGGGAGAAATAACTGGATCATCAGTGAACTGGCTATCCTCTATTGTGGTGCCATTAATGTTCCTTTGTCAGTAAAGCTGGAGGCCATCGAACTTAAATTCAGAATCGAGCATTCCGGTGCGAAAATGGTGATTGTCTCTGCTGGACAGGCACCCAAACTTGCAGAAGTTTTAGACCAGCTTCCGGATCTGGAGTATGTGATTGTCATGGATGGGAATGCGACTCCTGGCACAAAGGAGATAACTTTCCAGGATGTCACCAACAGAGGTATCGCCTTCCTTGCCGATAAGGAAAATAAGGCAGCATTCGAACAAGTATGGCAAAATATCCAGCCGGGCGATGTAGCCAATATCTCCTATACCTCCGGAACGACGGCCGATCCCAAGGGAATTATGCTTACACACAACAATTATGCTGTCAATGTCCTCCAGGCTCATACGATATTGGACATTGAATCTCATTATGTTACACTTGCTACTTTACCCTGGGATCATTCTTTCGCGCATACCGCCTGTTTGTACACCTTCATGTACAAGGGAGCATCTGTTGCTTCTATACAAAGCGGAAAGACTCCTTTGGAGACCCTTCGCAACGTACCACTGAATATCAGGGAGATCAAGCCGCATATCATGATGAGTGTGCCAGCACTTTCCAAAAATTTCCGCAAGAACATTGAAAAGGGAATCCAAAGCAAGGGTGCCTTCACTAAGAAGCTGTTTAACAGTGCCTTGAAGGTGTGTTATGCCTATAACGGCAATGGTTGGAACAAGGGAAAGGGATGGCGCGCTTTGCTTAAACCACTTGCTCTTTTGTATGATAAGATCCTGTTTTCCAAAATTCGAGGAAATTTTGGCGGTAACCTGATTTTCTTCATTGGAGGGGGTGCCTTGCTGGATATTGAGTTACAACGATTCTTCAGCGCCATCGGAATTCCTGTTTACCAGGGATATGGATTGACTGAAGCGGCCCCGATTATTTCTGCTAATTCTCCCAATGCGGTAAAATTCGGATCTTCAGGAAAAATTGTAAAATACCTGGAATGTAAAATTCTCGACAACAATGGCGTGGAACTGCCCGTTGGCCAAAAAGGAGAGATCGTTGTCAAAGGCGGGAACGTGATGAAAGGCTATTGGAAAAATCCCAAGGCATCCGCCGATGCGGTCGTAGATGGTTGGCTTTATACAGGAGATATGGGCTATTTGTCGAAAGACGGATTCCTTTATGTTATGGGAAGATTTAAGAGCCTTCTGATCGGTAATGATGGGGAAAAATATAGCCCGGAAGGTATCGAAGAAGCCATCGTTGATCAATCGCCCATTATTGAACAAGCGATGCTTTACAGCAATCAGAATCCTTATACTGTTGGGGTGTTTGTTCCCAATGTGGCCGAAATCAGCCGCCAGCTAGAGAAACATGGAATTTCCCTCAAGAGCGATGCTGGTTGTGAGAAAGCACTGGAGCTGTTGAAAGCGGAAATTGATCAGTATAAGAAAGGTGGAAAATTTGAGAATATGTTCCCGGAAAGATGGCTGCCAGCCTGTATGGTTATTCTACCTGAGGCGTTTACAGAGCAAAACCACATGCTTAATAGTACGATGAAGATGGTGCGGGGGAAAATTATGGATCACTATACAAATGAAATTAATTTTCTTTATACTTCGGAAGCTAAAAACATTGTCAATCAAGTTAATATAGTCTCCCTGAAGAAGTGGATCAGTTAAACAAATATACCAGATTCTGTAAAAAAGGAAAATTACCCGGGTGATTTTTCTTTTTTCATTTCTTTACAGTAGGTTTGCATCGCATTAGGGGTGCCTTAAATTACAGGCTGAGATCAAACCCATCGAACCTGTCCGGGTAATGCCGGAAAGGGAAAATGAAATTTTAACGTTGCCTCTTTTGAATTATTTACTAAAAATTGAGCGCAATGAATCCAACTTTTTCAAAATCAATATCTTTTACGAGAGGAAATGTAGCCTTACGCCGACTTTTCATGTCCTTCCTGCTAATACTTTCAGTCGGTCAATTATCAGCGCAATATAGCCTCCAGGGGAAAGTTATCAACCAGAGTGGCGAAACCCTTCCCGGGGCGACCATCAGGGTAGAAAATCAGAAAAAGGCCATGGCAACAGATTCCAGAGGTGAGTTTAAATTTGATGGGATCAAAGACAGTCTGTGTTCTCTGGAGGTTTCCTATATCGGTTATCACAATTACAAATCAAAATTGAATTTAAATCAGGGAGACAACCGGATTACGGTAACCCTGGAAGCTGCTGATATTATGACAGAAGCAGTGATTGTTTCGGCCACAAGAGCCGGAAACAAGACACCTATTGCTTATTCGAACCTGGATGTCAGCAAGATGCCTGAAAAACATACAGGCCAGGACCTTCCCTTCCTCCTTAGTCTGACACCATCGCTGGTTGCCACTTCCGATGCCGGGACCGGAATCGGATATACCAATTTCAGAATCCGCGGTAGCGACGCCAACCGGATCAACGTGACTGTAAACGGAATTCCCCTTAATGATGCGGAATCTCATGCTGTCTATTTCGTGGATCTTCCGGACTTCGCCTCTTCGACAGAAAATATTCAGGTTCAGCGCGGCGTGGGAAGTTCTACCAATGGAGCCGGCGCCTTCGGGGGTACCGTCAATGTTCAGACCAGCAACCTTAATCCAAAGAGTTATGCGGGTTGGAGTACTGCAGCCGGGAGTTTCCGGACGCTTAAGAATACGGTCAGGATTGGCTCCGGATTGATTGGTGGCAAATTTATTTTTGAGGCCCGTCTTTCAAAAATCGCATCCGATGGGTATATCGACAGGGCTGCCAGTGACCTCCGTTCCATTTACCTGACCGGTGCATACCTTACAAAAAACACCCTGCTAAAAGCTATCTTTCTCTCGGGGAAAGAAAAGACCTACCAGGCCTGGTACGGGGTGCCATCTGATAAACTTCAGAACGACAGGACTTATAACCCGGCAGGAATAATTATTGGCAAAAACGGAGAGGTCTCCTTTTATGATAATGAAACCGATAACTATCAACAAGACCATTATCAACTGCACTATACTCATCAGTTCAGCAATAAACTCAGTACCAATATCTCTTTTCATTATACTTATGGCAGAGGCTATTACCAGGAATACCGTCAGGATCAGTCGCTCTCTTCCTATCTGATGAATCCCGTCGTGGTTGGGAATTCTGTTATTGACACGACGGATCTGGTGCGACGAAAGTGGCTGGACAATGACTTCTACGGCGCCATTGGATCATTGAGTTACAAAAGTGAAAAGACGGAGCTCATCGCGGGAACTGCCTGGAACACTTATTCGGGTGATAATTTTGGAAGGGTCATAGAAAATATTCTTTGGGAAAAATACAACGGACCGTTGGCTATCGATCATGAATACTACAGATCCAAAGGGATTAAAAAAGACTACAATGCCTTTGTAAAAATGAATTATCAGCTCTCTCCAAGACTATCAGTTTATGCGGATGTTCAATACAGGCACATCGATTACAGGATCGACGGAGTGGACGAAAACCAAAGAAATCTCACCCAGACTCATTTGTTTGACTTCCTGAATCCAAAGGCGGGAGCTTATTATACCCTGAATGATCGCAACAGCTTCTTTTTCTCCTATGGCAATGCGCACCGCGAACCGAACAGGAGCAATTATACAGACGCAGATCCATCCAAACCTGTACCTACCCAGGAAAAACTTCACGATTTTGAGCTGGGATACAAAGGAACAATCAAAAGATACAATGTAGGTATTAATCTGTATCGCATGATTTACAAGGATCAGCTGATTCTCACAGGTAGAATTAACGACGTCGGTTCAGCCATTATGACAAACGTTCCGGAGAGCTACAGGACTGGAATAGAATACACTGGAAAGGTATCCATCTCAAAAAGACTAAGCTGGGAACATCATGTAACGCTGAGCAGAAATAAAATTAAAGGTTTTGTAGAGTATGTGGATGACTGGGATCATTGGGGAGAACAGATCATAAATAACCTGGGAACTACAGATATAGCCTTTTCTCCATCACTTGTAGCCGGCAGTAACATTTTATGGCAAACAACGAAGAACCTGGCAATCAATTTTCAAACTACACGGATCAGCAAACAATACCTTGATAATACTTCTAGCACCGACCGTTCTCTAAATGCCTATACAATTAATAATTTAAGATTCAGCTACACACTTCATAAAAAGGCGGTGAAAAATTGGGCCTTTTATGCGCATGTAAACAACCTGTTTAACAAACAATACGAATCAAACGGCTGGGTATATTCCTATTATTCGGAAGGTTCCAGACAAAAAATGGATGGCTATTTCCCGCAGGCAGGAAGAAATTTACTACTGGGTATGTCGATAGAATTTTAGTTGCCGTTAACTAACCGAGAGAAATCCGTTTTCGGTTACGACAAATTCTTTACCTTCTTTGAGGCAATAACCCCTCGCCTCGTTCTTATTGAGACAGTCGCTGGCATTTAAGAGCTTCTCTATTCCCGCCGATTTTAATGCATTGGAAATCATTGATGTAGAGAGCTTTGCCGAATCATTGCTCCTTGTCAGGAATACTCCTGTAGCCAAAAATTTGCGAATCTGATTTTTTTCCGCCTTCCTCTCAAGTAAAAATTGATAAAGTGGAGAATCCTTCTTCTCAATAAAAGGGCTCTTTTTAACTACCTTTTTTTTTGCCTTCGCCGAAACTTTCTTCACTTTTGGGACTTTGGGCACCTTTACTTTGGCAACCTTAACAGCTTTCTCAACCTTTACTTTTGGGACTTTTGCAACCTTGGGGGTCATTTCCTTGGCGACTTTAACAGCCTTAGGAGCTTTCTCTTTTGGGACCTTGACAGCCTTAGGAGCCTTCTCTTTGGGGGTCTTTACAACCTTGGAAGCCTTTATTTTCGGGGCCTTAGCAGCTTTAGGCGCCTTCGGAGCCTTCACTTCCGGTTCTTTTGCCACTTCCTCTTTGACGGTCTTAACAGCCTTTACTTTCCCTGGTTTCACCGTAGCTTTTGATCTTGTAGCTCGGGGTTTTATCTCTTGTACGTCAATCACATCTTCTACAATGGATTCACCCATTTTATGCACAGCAAGCAATGCAGGAATCCGACTAAGCACATTGTTCAACTGCCTCTCAACCCAGGCGTTATCGCCTTCACATGAAAAATGTAAATTTTCGAAAGAAAAATCAATTTTTGAATCTGTCATTTTTTTATCCTTTTTTTTTTCTAACTAATTGTGAAACAAAAGTAAAGATAAGGAATTTTTGTAAAATTCTAGTTTTTTTCTATCTCTTTTAGAATTTTTTCTATCTCTTCTTCCGTGTTATGCAATTTCTCCCGGCACCACGAAACCAGGAATGATAGCCTTTTTACCTTCTCAGATAGCTGATCTACATCTGGTTCGTCATTTTCGATCTGTTGAAGAATCTCTTCAATTTCGTTGATAGCTTCTTTATAAGACAGCTCCTTTTTACTTGTCATCTTTATCTGTTTTTGTTATTTCTATTACTTTACTCCTAACTGAACCGTCGTAAAAATGCGTTTTTATGGTTTGCTCATTTTTCAAAAGGGCTACATCTTTTACCAATCTTCCCTCAAAAGTGGTAATGGTAAATCCCCTTTTTAAGATAGTTCCCGGATCCATCAACATTCGCTTATGATCCGCTATTTCAATTTTATAATTTTCATGCTCTAATTGTCTGTTAGCTATACTTCTGAATTTTTGAAGATACTCTTCCAGGTGACGCTTTCTTACGCTCATGGCCCTGCTGAATGCCCCCTGCAGCATATTCTGTGACTGTAAAATTTTCTGGTTTCTAATATAGAAATAGCGTTCAGAAAAAAATCTTGTTCGCTGTAGTTTTTTTGCCAGCTGATATTCCCTGTTCTGAAGAGATAATCTAACTGCCTGACTGGATTTCCAGGATTTTTCCAGCAGTTCGTTCCTTTTGTTGTCAAGCAGATTCCTGATAAGCGAGGATATCTCTCTGGTAAGAACTTCTATCCTGCTTTTCTCTTCCAATAATTTGTCCTCAATCATCTCCACAGCCTGCTGTTCCAAAAGATCGATCCGCTCTGCAAACGCGATAACCCCGTCGATAATGAATCCGGCTACGGCAGTCGGGGTTTTCAACCTGGTATGGGCCACCAGATCAACAATTGAATCGTCTTTTTCATGGCCTATTCCCGTAAGCACAGGAATCGGAAATTGTGTAACATGGTAGGCCACATTGTAATTATCGAAACAACTCAGATCAACCTGCGATCCACCTCCGCGGATGATAACTACCAGGTCAAAAAAATCTTCAAAAGGGTAAATCCTATCGAGTGCATCAATAATTGATTGTTCCGCCTGATTCCCCTGCATAGTTGCCGGGAAAAGTTGGGTGTAGAAATGAAATCCGTTTGGATTGGCAGTCAGCTGTTCCATAAAATCCTCATAACCAGCAGCGTTCGGAGAAGAGATGATAGCGATTTTCTGGGGTACCAAAGGAAGTTCCAGCTCCTTGTTCATGGTCAGAACGCCTTCGTCCGTAAGCCGTTTAATGATCTCCCTCCGCTTTCTGGCCTGGTCTCCAAGCGTATAAGTCGGATCAATATTCCTCACATTCAATGAAAATCCGTACAACTCATGAAACTCAACCGACACCTGAAGAAGAACTTTAATGCCTTCTGTAAGTTGCTGTCCTGTTGTGGTTTCGAAAAAAGGACGAAGCATCCGGAAGGTATAGGACCAGATCGTTGCACGGGCCTGCGCCACGATCCTGTCTTCAGAATCGCCCTTCTCGATCAGCATGAGATAGCAATGACCATTGGAATGGACATTGATCTCGGAAATTTCACCGACCACCCAGACAGGCGCCGTGAAATTTGCCGACAACACAGTTTTTACCTGCCCATTCAGTTCGGAGAGACTCAATCTATCGTTCATAGGAAAAATAACATCAATCCAAAGTTACACCATTTTTGGCTACTTTTGAAACGAACCGCTTAAGACAATTACCATGAAGCCGAAACGAAAGAAAGGCGCTGTTATTATCAGAAATATTTGGCCATTTCTGATCGCGCTGATCACTTTCTTTCTCCTGATGAAAGGTGCCGAACATCCGGAAAGTGTAGAAAGCATCTACTCCAAAGGCTTTTATCCATGTGTGGCTATCCTGCTTTCGGCTATCAGTAATCTTTTTACTTTTTCGCTATGGGATGTCTTCTGGTCGGTCGTTGTACTGGGAGTTTTGCTATCCATCGGATTGATGATTAGCCGCAGGATGAAGATTGGCATCTTCCTGGTAAGAACTTTGCAGACTGCAGCGCTGCTTTTCTCCTTCTTCTATTTCTCCTGGGGATTCAATTATTACAGGCAGCCCATCGAAAAAAGGCTAGGCTGGACCCGTCACATCGAGAAGGAAGATATGTTCCCGACCTTGCTGGATTCGCTCATTTCCGGTGCCAATGCCAGCCGGACGGAGATTAAAAAGGAGGATTACCCGGCTATCGATAGTTTAGTTGAGGATTCCTACCGCCAGCATGCAGCCTATTTCGGGTACAATTATCCTAACGGAGGAAGGCGCCCCAAGATCATGCTCTTCACTTCGTTCTTCGCGAAATCCGCCGTGAGCGGCTACTTCGGTCCCTTTTTCAACGAAGTGCATCTGAACGGCAAGCTGCTTCCCACCGAATACCCTTTTGTGCTGGCGCATGAAAAGGCTCACCAGTTTGGCATTTCCAGCGAGGCTGAAGCCAATTTCATGGCCTGGTACATCTGCACTGAAAGTGGGGACAACCGATTAAAATATTCAGGAAATATCCAGCTGCTCCAGTATTTTCTGGGCGATCCTTTTCACCGGGAGGCCATCCGGGAATACCTGAAACGGTTCGACAAGAAAGCGATGGCCGACATCATGGCGCAACGAAACCACTGGAAGGAGCTGAGAAATGAGACCCTCGACAAGGCCCAAACCATGGCCAACAATGCCTACCTCAAGACGAACAGAATCCATGAAGGGGTGATGAACTACAACAGTGTCGTCCGAATCGCCATTGAATGGTACCTCAATGAATATCCGCTGAACAGCACAAAACCCAAGAAGTAAAGTCTGCTTATATTTTTACTCAATTGGTTATCTTTGGTGGTGAAAATCAAACATTATGCTACTAACTAGGCTGCTACTCTTAAACATTACCTTCCTGCTATTTCCTGCCGCCAATCTCCTGGCGCAGCATGCTACTGTCAAGTTTGGGTCTGGTTACCAGTCCCAAACCGCAACAGACCCAATTGAAACAAATTTTGCGGCACCGCCAAAAGATTGCTGGCCCCATACCAGGTGGTGGTGGCCAGGAAATGCAGGTTCCAGGGAGGAGATCACCAGGGAGCTGGAGCAGATGAGAAGCCATGGTATCCGGGGGGTGGAGCAGATTTCCATGGATCCTGTGTACGAGAAGGGAAATGTCGAATACCTCTCCGATGAGTTTATGGAACTACTGAAACACACAGTAAAAGAGGCCAAACGATTGGGCATGGAAGTATCGCTAAATTTCGGCGGACCCGGATGGATCATTGGTGGAGAATTCGTTCCGGAAGAAGACCGGAGCAAGGATTTGGTGCCGACCTACTTAGATTTGACCGGACCACAAGTATTTAGGGGGGAGCTTCCTGGTAAGTTAATCAAAACAAAAAGATCGTGGGAAGTCTATTCGCCCACGCTGGACGGAACCGAGCAATTGATAGCTGCCATCGCTGGAAAGCTGGACAAATCCGGTAAGTTGATTGAAAAATCGCTGATAAATCTTACCTCAAAAACAAAAAACAAACAATTAGAATGGGATATTCCTGAGGGTGAATGGCGACTGATGTCTTTCTGGCTTAAGAAAAATGGCACCGGTAATGCGGTGGATCATTTCAACAAGGGAGCAATGGATCGGTATTGTAACTTCCTGGGCAATAAGTTTTACACTGCATTCGGCGATGAGTTTGGCAAGACGGTGGAGTCACTTTTTGCGGACAGCTTTGAACTGGCTAACCTGGCCAGTGGCTTGAACTGGTCGACAGGTCTGTTCGGCGAGTTTCAAAAAACCTACGGCTATGACCTGGTTCCCTATCTTCCGGCAATCTGGTTTGAGTTAGGTGAAATTTCTCCAAAAATCAGGTACGATGTGAACGAATTCCTGCATCAGACCGGCTTGAATGTATTCTACAAAAGCTTCCTCGGCTGGTGTAAGGCACACCAGATAAAAGGGCGGATTCAGACCTACGGCTTCAATTCCGATAACATCGAATCGGCCGGAATGACGCACATCCCGGAGATGGAAATCACCGCCGGAGAGAAAGATCAGGCCGACTGGTTCGATACCCGCATCGGTCCGAAGAAATATGTCTCTTCCGGCGCCCATCTTTACAACCGAAAGATCGTTTCTGCGGAGGTTTACACTTTCATACACTGGGAACGCTACCGCGAAACCCTTGAAGAACTGAAGATTGCCAGCGATGGATATCTACTTGCCGGCGCCACCAAATTTTACAACCACGGATTCAATTTCTTGCCGGAACAGGAGGTGGCTCCCTCCCGTTCCATTCCTTTCGCTGCCTACATTCAGCCACAAAATGTCTGGTGGAAATATTATCCCAAACTGGCAGAATACATTGCCAGATCCTCCTGGCTGCTGCGGCAGGGAGATTTTCAGGCTGATATCGCCTTGTACTCGCCCCTGGCCAACCAATGGGCCATTAATGCCATCAATCCGAGGAAGTGGACACGCGAATTTGACTGGGGCGAACTCGGCGGACTCATCGTTTCGAACGGTTACGATTACGACCTGATCAATGACGATGTTTTGCAGAACCATGCTTCTATTCAAGACGGAAATATCACCGTACAAAAGATGGCATATAAGCTGCTAATCGTTCCAAATGTGGAGACCATCCCGCTTAAAACACTTGAATTCATTGAGAAGTATGTTCGACAAGGCGGTCAGGTGCTCTTTCTGGAACGGTTACCTGAAAGATCGACAGGACTGAAAAATGCTGCCCAGACAGACGAAAAAGTCAAGGAGCTCGTTACCCGTCTTTTTAATGAACCTTCTCTGAGCGAACCTGCCGGGAAGCCGCTTTATGGCATCAAGGAAGCCAAAACGGATGCTACTTCCGGGTTCAGTTATGGAAAAGGGAAAGTGTACAAATTAAATAATGTCCTCGACCGTCAGATCTGGTGGGACCGGCAGAGCAGCATGCTGGATCCTTTTTTGAAGATTCTGCGAAACCGGATAGCGCCCGATTTTGGGATTGATTTCGCCTTTGAAGGTCTGCGGAAAAACGAAGGACTGACCTACCTGCACAGGAAAGTCGGCGAAAGGGATTTCTATTTCGTCGCCAACATCCAGGATAAGGTTAGCACCATTCCGGTCACTTTCAGGGTACAAAACAAGGTCATAAGGAAATGGAATCCATACACCGGCGAAATTACTGGAGTCTATGCTTTTGAACAGAAAAAAGATGGCATTTGCGTGCCTTTAACCCTGGCACCTTATGAATCCTACTTCCTTGAGTTTGCTCCGGGAACGCCAGAAATCGAAATTTTAAAAACTGATTTTCGGGATATTGCAAAGGCTTCCTTGTCTTCTGTCGTGGCCGAGACCAGACTCAACGGCCAGTATATTACTACGCTACGCACTACAAACGCTACTTCTGGTGCTTCCGGCGAAAAAACTTATGCTACAGATGTTACGGGTATTCCAGCTCCCTTCAGCCTTTCAGGAAACTGGCAGGTAGCATTGAAAGGGGAAAAATTTCTGCCCTGGCTAGAGACCACGGATCACCTGACCTCCTGGAGCGAGGATCCAGCTACAAAAAACTTCAGCGGCACTGGCAGTTATATCCTCGATTTCGAATTACCTGCTGAATATCTGAAAACTGATCAGAAGCTCTACCTGGACCTTGGTAAAGTTGGAAATATCGCGGAAGTAACCATCAATGGCAAAGAGGCTGGAATCGTCTGGATGCGTGGACAGCAACCAGAGGTCACGGCGACCCTGCAGAAGGGGAAAAACCATCTTGAGATAAAGGTTACCAATACGCTGATTAACAGGATCTCTGCCATGAAAAACGCTGCTCCAATCCCTGCCTCGATGGTCGATAAGTTTGGCAGCAAGGATAAACAGACAGAACTTCCAAGGGAATTTGGATTCACACCGCTGCCTCCATCAGGATTGATAAGGCCGGTGAGGCTTATACCATCTAAAAAAGTGACCATTCAGCTTTAAGATGCTCTGGGCCAGCCTGCTTCAGGGTCTGCCTGATTCATTCACCTTGGGTTCAGGGATCTTTCCTTTTAACCTGTCGTATTTCTTGAACTCATTGAGCTGCAGGCTGTCCATAGCGGCGCTGTTTAGAATATTTCCCTTATCGTATTTGATCTGGTATTTTAACTTTCCTTCTTTGTCATAGAATTTCCAATCTCCGTCGGAAAGGTCATCCTTATAATAGCCCTCAACTGATTTTACGCCGTCCTGGTCAAAAAAAATTGCCAAACCGCTTTTTTGCCCGCCGACAAAAGTTATCTCACTCCTTTTCAGACCAGTAGGATAAAATTCTTTCGATGTGCCATCCAGCAAATCATTTTTCAACTCCTTTTCCCAAATCACCTGACTTTTTTGGTCGAAGCCCCTTGAAATGCCACTTTTCTTTCCGAGAAGATAGTTCTCCGTCTGGACAACCTTTTCACCACTGTAAAAATTCCAGGCACTATCGCGCAAAGTGCCTTCGAAAACGCCTTTGGCATAAAGCTTTCCTTCCGCATCAAAAAGGGAGGCGAAAGACCGTTGAGAATCCGAACGGTAGTTCATCAATGCCTTGACTTTCCCATTTTCGTGGTATCTTTTCCACTCCCCTACAGGCTTATCGTTGAAGAAAAACCCTTCATATTTTATGGTTCCTCCGGGATATATTCCGACCCATTTCCCTTGTTTCATTCCGCGTGCATCCATTTTGTTGACAGCTTCCTGCGATAGGGAAGAAAATGTCATAGAGCAGAGCAAAAAGAAGAGTATATAATTTTTCATCGTTTCAGACTTTCAACAAAGGTATAGAAATCTTCTGCTATCAGCCCAAATTAAGCTATTTTTAGCTCTTGGAAGGAACCGCTATTTTACGATCGCCAATCAATAGCCAAATTTCTGATGAGAACTGCGAAATATATTTTGATCATCTTGTTTTTGTTGCCCGGCATTCTTTTGAAGCTTGCCGGTCAGTCGATCTATAATACTGACATACAATACATTACTGATCAGAAGATTCACACAGTCCTGTTTTTTACAGAAGGATGGGAATTCTCGCAGCCTGTCTTGGAATTAGGTTCTAACCAACGACTTATCCTAAAATTCGACGATCTTACCAGGAATCCCAAAAACTACAATTACACGCTGATTCATTGCGATGCGGACTGGAACCCTTCCCGCATTGTCTCCTCTGAATACATGGCCGGATTCCCGGAAAACCCGCTGAACGACTATGCTTTTTCGATCAATACGACCATCCCCTATGTGAATTATAGATTGGCATTACCGAATGAAAATGTCAAAATTTTAATCTCAGGCAACTACCTGCTGAAGATCTGGGAGAATGGGGAAAAGGATAAGCCGGTGATCGTCAGGCCCTTCTACGTCACCGAAAAGCAGGTGGAGATTTCCGGCGAAATCCGGAAAGCCAGTTTCGAAGGCTACAGCGGGGCAAGTCAACAGGTCGCATTTACAGTCAGCTATTCAAACAGCTATCCAAACAGCTATCCGAGATTTGCAATCTCGGATCCCCTGAACGAAATCAAGACGGTAGTCATGCAAAATTTCCGACTGGACAATCGGTTGACCAAACTTAAGCCCACTTTCATCAGGCAAAACCAGTTGGTTTACGAAGAGAAAACCAATCTCTTCAAGGGGGGGAACGAATTCCGAAATTTCAACGCCAAGAATCTGCAAACCAATGGCATGGGCATTCAAGGTATTGAATACAGGGATTCATACTTCCATGTTTTCCTGATAAGAGATGCCTCTACAAGGAATGAGATCTTTCGGGCAAGAGACGATCTGAATGGCAGATTTCTGGTAAAAAACGACCGTGCCGGCGACAGCGACCTCGAATCGGATTATATCTGGGTTCACTTCGCATTGATTCCGCCGGACCAGATAACAGACGACCTGATTTTCGTATTCGGCGCCTTGTCTGATTGGCAATGTTCGCCGGCCAACCAACTGACTTACAACCCGGAAACCAAATTATACGAAGCTGTTATTTTACTCAAGCAAGGCTTTTACGATTACCAATATGCTGTCGTTGACCGAATTACAAAGACCATCGATGCCACCCGTCTGGAAGGAACCCATGTTGAAACCGAAAATGATTACCATTTTTTTGTCTACTACCATGGATTCTCATCCAGGTATGACCGGTTAATCGGGTACCGGGTAATCAATTCAGTTCGGAGATAATTATTCAGCCAAATATCACCCTGCAACAAACTCATGAAAAGGAACAACTTTAACAGTCATTCCGTCCTGAATAAAATGGTCGTTTTGAGAAAGGGTTACGATGATGCCTTCCGGAAGTTGGAATGCTTTCATAGCTTCAAACAATCCTGATGTTTCCCTTTGCAGATTGTCACTGTTTAATTCAAGGCAAACCTGAACGGCGCTTGATATAACCCCTTTCCCAATTACCAGGAAATCGCATTCACCACTACCGGAGTAATAATAGATTTCTTTGGAATGTCGCCTCAAAGCAAGAAAAACCAGGTTCTCCAGTTTGTGACCTACATCTTTCGTAAAACGGGGTGTAGTAATTTCTACCAATCCCGTATCAATGGCATATACTTTTCTGGGATTGATATTTTGTTTTTTGAGAGAATAGTCAAACATTGGGACAAAAGCCAGTAAGTAACACTGTTCCAGGTGAGAAAAATACTCCAGAATGGTAGTGGCCGAAGAAATCCCGAAAGTGGTTTTCAATTTATTGCCAGTCACACGGTTACCAATATTGGATAACAGAAATAGGGTGAGACGTTGCAGCGTTTTTACATCGCGGATGTTATACCGCACTGCAATGTCGCGAATGAGAATGTCGTCCAAAAGCGAGGTGAGAATTTCATCGCTCTTTTGTTTCTGGTATTCGGGAAAACCTCCCTCTTTTAAATAGGAAAGCGTAGTTTCAGCACAAGGTGCGAGATCATGAAAACGGCAATATTCGTTGTAGGAGAAGGGGAAAAGTTCTTTGCTGATATGCCTGCCGGTGAGGCTCGTTCCCAGTTCCCTGCTAAGCAATGAAGCATTTGAACCGGTAACAAACACCTGAAAGTTCTCGTCCAACTTTTGGCGCACATACCTTTCCCAACCTTTGACAAGTTGTATTTCGTCGAACATTAATACTGTACTCCCGTTCCCTTTAATCAGTTCGTCCAACTTCACAAAGTCGTCGATCGCAAAATCATAAAGACGCGGATCATCAAAATTCAGATAAACTGCCTGTGGATAACGTTCCCGGAGTAACTGAAAAAGTAAGGTACTCTTTCCGCAACGGCGAATGCCGGAGATAATCAGCGCGTGAGACCTGGTATCGGGCAATGATTGCAATTGTTCCCTTTTCATGCCTGCATCTTTGGCACCAATGGCGACTTTCTGCTGTTCGAAAATTTCCCGGAGAAAATCTATTTGAATCATGTTGTTAAACTTTGATTATCAGTACAAATATAATACTTTTCATTTAAAATGGAAATTATTATTCATTACAAATGAAAACTGATGATTTTGCGAAAATGAAAATATACTTTACATCTGGTACTCATTTCTGTAAAATACGTTGAGATGATATATCGACAATTTTGGTTTAAACAATATTATAATAATCGCTGAATAAAAATAGCGTTTTCTGTAAAATACGCTATTTTTATTCAGCGGAATTAAGGCCACCCGTTTTAAAATTTAGTTACACACTTCTTTATAATGTTGTATCTTTACTTAAAATATTGAAGAAGATGAAATCGCCATGATTTTTCAATCATCAATCGGGATGCTAATTACCTCACAGCGATTCCATTTGGCAAATGAAAAACAAATCATTAACAGATGAAAGATTACAAACAAATAATAACGATTGAACCCGGCAAACGTGGCGGAAAACCTTGTATTAGGGGTATGCGTATTACAGTGAATGATATTCTCGGGTGGCTCGCATCCGGAATGACAATTCAAGAAATTCTTGAAGATTTTGATGAATTAGTGGCGGAAGATATCTATGCAGCATTAAGTTTTGCCGCAGATAGAGAGAACAAAATTTATCAGGTGGCAGTATGAAATTTCTTTTTGATCAGAACATCTCTCATCGAATACTCCAATTGTTGCCTGATAATTTTATAGGTTCGACTCACGTAAAAAGCGAAGGATTAATAAACCTCCCTGACAGACATATTTGGGAATTTGCTAAGAAACAAGGCTTTATAATTGTAACTCAAGATTCCGATTTTAATGACTTGAATTCTCTTTATGGATTTCCCCCTAAGATAATTTGGATACGTACCGGGAATATTAAAACTTTGGCACTACTTGAAGTCATGATTAATAACTACCTGGAAATTCAACATTTTGCTGAAGATGAAAATTTTGGATGTTTTGAGATAAATAAAATTAAGATATAACTAAATTTCAAATCTATACCGCTCCTGCAACTCATACGTTATCAGTTCAAACGGTAACTTTTGATTTAATAATTAAACCCAAAAGCCCACAACGGTATAGTATTCATATAACCGTGTTCAATGTCATCTTTGACAATATAGGCTTTCTCTAACCCCTCTATTTGTTTTTTTGCCTTGTTCTTTCCCCCTATTTCAAAAGTGTAATTTTCGATAGAGAAATCGGCCACCTCCGATAAAAAAACATCGTGATTAACTCCCATTTGGTTCAGAAAAAAAGTTTCCCTGACCGTTCCTATATTCGGGATACCTTCTGCAATGGAAGCAATAAGGTTCGGATTATCCAGATAAATTTTTTCAACTTTCCCCAATAGTCTGACACCTTTCGTGTTGTTTCGCAACAAGGCGATAATCCCGGCCTTTTCGAGATAAAAAAGATAATCGGCCACCTGATTGCGGTGGACATCTATCATTTGTGCGATTTTGGTAAGGTTGGGTTTGAAAGGGACGCTTTGCGATAGGATGTACAATAGCTGTTTCATCTTTTTGGTGGTCGCAACATTCATATTGGCATAAATCGGAATGTGTAGGTAGCGCAGGTAAATGGTCTCTGTCTGGTCAATTAACCCCCGGTATAACCCAACAAGTTTGTCCATATCAACTAATTTATTGAAATCGAATATGCAAAATTATAACCGATCATTTTAAAACGCCCAGCGTTCGCCCGGGCTTACGCCGAAATCTCGCGCACGAAATCTCGAAAACAGCATATACAAAACGTATCGAAACACGTTCCGTGTTTCCTGGCACACTTAGCCTTCCAAGTTGAAAGAAACGGGATTATGTCCCCCGTCCTGCTCTAATATTTTTCTAAGAATCTAAAAAGGTTTTGTCTTTTAAGCTTAAATAAACTAAACTCGCAAAAACTCGGTTGGCATGATAATAGAAAGAACCAGTAAGGAGGTGATTATTAGGTTATCTCCGTCTGTTGATACAGATGAACTTCAAGAATTGGCAAACTATTTTAGATACAAAGTAATAGGATTCTGCCTGTTGTCCCAAATTGCGATAATATCAATTGTAGCTGCCGTTATTTCATAGAAGATATTGTAATCACCTTCTATTAAATTTTTGACATTTGACATATCAGACTGAACTCCAAGGTCATTCTGTTTCTCTAACAACCTAATTGAAGCACGCAATTTAGTGTTGAGTTTCTTACTATATGTTTTCGTACTATTTCGTTTGTAGTAAAAATCAAGGATCTCAAGAAGATCAAGTCTTGCTCTAGGCGACCATTTTATTTTTCGCGCAACCATATGTCAATATCCGCCTCAACCTGCTCATTACTAATGCTATTCCCTTTAGCTATTTGGTCTCTTCCTTCCGAAATTTTAACACGTTGTTCCGCAGTTGTCTGATAAATGGTCGTTTCTGTTTTAGTTTTAATTATTGTCTTAATTGCCGTGAGGAATGATTTATCCTCAATCGCTGCGATCCTATGTATTAAGAAATTCTTCAATTCAACGTTTGTCATGATATATTCATTTTCAACAAAAATACTCACTTTATGAACCTGTTACGGTTTTTAGTCCACCAATTCTTATGCTTTTCTATTCTCTTTAAAGGCAGAATACTGAACATCAGACATCACAGGACCTTTTAAAAGAAATTTCTGAAAATCTGTTTTGCCGGTTCCAGCTTTATTTACTGCAACAGCATTTTCCAAATCAGACTTTATCTTTGCAAGTTGATTTGCCGGTAAATTTCTGATAATATCAATTAATTGTTCGTACTTTATATCTACTGTAAGCTGCATGGTCTTTTTTTACAAGTTTAACCAAAATATTCACACAAGCCGAGAGGAGGTCTTAAAGTTTTCCGCTCGAGAAGCATCCTTTTTTATTTTGAAAAAACTTATCTGCATTTTTTCAACATTTAATTCATGGAGTTTGACACGCTATCCGAATTTGACAAGGACTTGAAGCAGCTACTCAAGAGATACCGCACCTTGAAAGATGATCTAAGCGAAGTAAAGAACGTATTGAAAAAGAACAGAAAATAACCTTCGTCGAACTTTATCACAAAAAGGACAAGGGAAAAAACCGGTTTTTCGATTTCAAGCTTCCGGTTCCACCTCGCTATGGGGCAAAATTTCAGGACTTCGGGAATAAATGATTCGGATCATAGAAGGCAGTACGACCAAAAGCATCGGCATGGCCACTAAAAACCCGCCAATAATGGCAATGGCCAGCGGCTGGTGCATTTGTGCTCCTGCTCCAATGCCCAACGCAATGGGCATCAGCGCGATGATAGCACCAAGGGCCGTCATTAGTTTCGGCCTCAACCGGGTTGAAATGGCATAAACAATCGAATCATCCACATTCATCTTAAGCCGGGCCTCTTTATATTGCAGGAAAGTAAAAATAGCATTCTCCCCAATGATCCCTACAATCATAATCAATCCCGTGTAACTTCCTACATTCAAAGGAGTGCCGGTAAGAAAAAGCGCCAGGTAACTGCCGGAAATTCCCAAAACAGCTATCAACAAAATGGTAAATGCGATCCTGAACTCCTTGAAAAGCGCTAGAATAACACAAAAGACCAGCAAACTGGCTGCCATCAAAATAATCAGCAATTCATCGAAGGATTTCTGCTGCTCCGCGAAGGCGCCGCCATAAACAATGCTATAACCCTGAGGCAGTGATATTTGGGCGCTAACATTTTGTTGAATTTCCTTGATGGCGCTTCCCAGGTCTCTTTCGGTCAGCCGCGCAGTGACGACCCCCATATTCTGAAGGTTCTCGCGGTTAATCTCGGCATCTCCCGCAAGAAGACGAACCGTCGCCAGCTGCTCTATCGGCTTGAGCTTCCCGTTAGGCATTGAAATCTGCAGGTTCTTGATATCGTTGACATTCAGCGTCTTGTTTCCCGGATATAGCAGTCTGATATTGGTGAATTGCTCCCGGTCCTGTATCGTACCTACAATATTCCCCTCCAGGGCCGTCTGCAGCTGATATTGGAGATTAGCCGAAGTAATCCCAAATTGCGATAACTTTTTATTATCGGGCAAAATATTCACATACGGTCCGGCCGCGATGATCCCGTCCGAAACATCATCCACCCCCTCGGTTTTGGCGACAATTGAAGCAACCATTCTGGACATCTCCTCCAGTTTTTTTCGGTCATTACCAAAAATTTTCACCTCTATCGGCTGGACCGACTCCATCAGGTCGCCCAGCATATCTCCGATCACCTGTCCAAAATCGATACGCAGCGCGGGTTGTGCGGTCTCCACCCTGGTCCGGATATCGTCGATGACCTCAACAGTCGTCCTATCCCTTTTCTTCTTCAGCTGGATCAGATAATCCCCGTCATTGGGCTCCGTGATAAAAAATCCCATCTGCGTACCCGTACGGCGCGAATAGGTTTCAATGTCAGGTATTGTCACCAAAATCTTCTCCACCTCCTTCAATATCCTGTCTGTCTCCTCCAAAGAAGTCCCGGGAGGCGATTTGTAATCCAGCACGATGCTTCCCTCGTCCATTTCAGGCAGGAAACCGGTCTCCAGCCTGGGAAATACATAAAAAATAGAAAGTATTAATATTACCATGAAAGCCAAACTGACAGCAGGCCTATGGATGAACCAGGAGACCCATTTCTGCGACTTCACCTCGTGGGAAACTTCCTTTTCCTTTGCAGTAGGGGGTTTCGCGGATCGTGGGGAAAGCAGCAGATATATGACCGGAAGCAATATCCAGGTTACTATGAATGAGCATACCAGCGTGACGATCATCGCATTGGTCATCACCTTGAAATAGGCGCCAGCCACACCTGTCATCAGCATAAACGGCAGGAAAATCACAATCGTACTCAGAGAGGATCCAACCATGGCCGGAAATAAGAAGCGGATCGCCTTCTGCACCAGGGTGGTAGACCTTTCATAAGGATGCTCCTCGTGCGTTCGCTGAATCTGCTCCACCACCACGATGGCGTCGTCGATGATCAATCCAATGGAAGCGGCAATGGCACCCAACGTCATGATATTCAGGGTCTGACCCATTGCGTAAAGTACTATCAGGGTCAAACAGACCGTAACCGGGATGGTGAAAAGAATGGTTGCGCTGGCTTTCGCGGATCGCAGGAAGAGGACGGCCACTATCATGGCCAGGATTAATCCGATCCACAGACTATCCGTCACGCTGCGGATGGAGTCGTTAACGAAATCAGCCTGAATATAATAGGGTTTTATGACGATATCGGGAGGGAGTGTTTGTTTAAGATCTTCCAGTTTCCGGCGCATCAACTCTGTCATATCAATCAGGTTGGCATTGGGTTGTTTGATCACCGCGATCAGCAGACTCTCCTTCCCGTTGGCGTTGATTTTGATGTATTCCTTTGCTTCATGGATCTCAACCGCGGCAATGTCTTTCAATAGAATGACCCGCTTGCCGGTATTACTGACTACCAGATTCTCCAGCTCGGTCTTGTTCCTGCCCAAGGCATCCGTGATGGTCAGGTACATCATCCGGTAGTCGTTCAGGTATCCGTTCGAACGCACGAAACCGGTTTCATTTAGCGTGTTTTTGATGATTTCGGGAGTCAATCCGAGGGAGCTGATCTTCGAGATATTCAGCTCCACCCAGTACTCTTTCTCTTTGCCCCCGATGATCCTTATCTCTGAAACACCCTCAACCTGAGAGAGAAAAGGTTTAATGGTATAATTGGCCAGGTATTTCAACTCGATTGGCGAGCGTCCTTTTCCTTCGAGCGTATATCCGATGACTGGCAGAATGGACGGGTTCATCCTTTCGACAACCAGATCCATGTCAGGCGGTAAGGTACCCCGTATCTCACTGATTTTGGATTCGATCCGCTGCTGACTCAGGTTGATGTCCGCTTTCCAGTCCATAAAAGCAGAGATTTCGCACGAGCCACGACTGGTACTGCTTCGGATGACCTTCAGATCTGGAACCTTCTTGATGGCGAGTTCCAGCGGACGCGTAACGGTCATCATCATCTGGTCGACCGGCAACTGACCGGCATCCGCAATCACTTTGATTTTGGGAAAAGTAATCTCCGGAAAAAGGGAAGTCTGAAGGATACTGTAGGTAAACCCTCCGCCCAGCAGAATTACCGCAATAACAACAGACAGGGCATTTTTATGCGAAGTAAAAAAACTTTTCATGTAAAGGTCATTTTTCGATGACTACCTTAGCCGTATCCGATAGACCGTAATTTCCTGTAACCAGGATTTTACTGTCAGGATTCAGATGCGGTGATACAATCTCGACGCTGTCTCCGGCTTCAATGCCTTTTGTTACCAAGACTTTTACCGCGGTCATGCTGTCTTTCATCTGCATGATCCAGAACTGGCTCTGTACCTCATTGGTCAGAATTGCCTCCTTGGGAAGTATCATGGCATTCAAACTTGCCTTCTTAATAAACTGAACTTTTGCGATCAGATTTTCCGGAATCGGCAATGAGTTATTGACTTTAATAACATAACTCTGTGTCTGTGAAACAGCGTCAATGACAGGCATTCCTGATGTAACAGTACCCTGAAGGTGCTCACCATCAGGCAATACCAGGACGACCGTCTTATTTTCTCTAAGAAACGGTTTCAACTCATACGGCAACTCCAGCAGGAAGACCAGGCTCTTCAGGTCGCCGATGGTAGCAATTGTTTCACCATCCTGCACATAATCACCTTCCCGGTAGGCCAACTGGAGAATGTACCCGTTACCGGGAGCGTTCACCTGGATCCTCCCTGCAAAACGGAGCGTGCTGTCAACCCGGCTTATAATATTACCCAGATTCTGAGCCTCTTTTGACCTGATGATGAAAAGCTTATCACCTTTCGAGATCTGCTGTCCCAACCGGATACCGACCTCCTGAAGGTAGCCGTTTGCGGAGGATTTCACGGAAGTCTTGAGCTGAAACTGGGAAGTGGCGTTCAACTCGACATATTCGTTCAGGGCACCGATCCTAACTGTTGTGACTGTCACAGGCGTCCTCCCTTCGGGCTGACTCTCCGTGGCGGGAGCCTTTCCGAAATGACAGGAAACAAGCAGATAACCAAGTAAAACGGATGGCAGTATTAAAATTCTCATGTCTTTACTTTTTTTCTCTGCACCAGTAGTTGAGCTGGTTGATTAATTGATATTTTTCGATTTCGTTCTGTATGAGCAAATTTTTCGTGGTCAGCAGGTTGGAAAGTGCAAGGACGTAATCGGTCACGCTGACCTGACCCGTTTCAAGCAACTTCAAATTGGCATCCACCAGGGCTTGAGTATAGGTAACCTGCTTGTTGATTTTACCCGTTAAATTTTGATTGTCAGCTAATTGCAATGCCAGCTGACTGATTTGCTGTCCGTATTGCCGGGTAAAAAAATCACGGTAGTATTGTCTGGTCTGTTCTGAAAGTACGATCTGGTCATGCTGCATTTTCCGCTGATGGCCGTCGTAGATGGGAACTGAAAAATTGAGTCCGATGTTGGGGCCGAAATTGCGCCAGGGCTGATATGCGAAGGACGAATTGAAGCCGGCTTCACCGAAAACATTCAGTTTTGGCTGATAGGAAAAATCGATCTGTTTAGCACCAATGACCAGGTTCAGACTATCCGTCACAAATTGCTGGTAAAAAATGGAGTTTTGCAGTTCAGGAAGTTTTTCGACCCGTAAGGAAGGGGCAGCAAGGGCATGAGTGGAGGTATCCACTACACCGCAAAAATAGTTCAGGCTTCGGTAGGCATTTCTGAACTGATTTTTGATTTGAGCTAACTGCAGATCCTGCTGCTGCATCAGCACCATAAAATTAAGCCAATCGGTTTGCTTATAAATCCCGGCTGAAGTGAGATTCCTAAAAATGACCTCCTCTTTTCGCAACAGATCCAGCTCCTCACCGACGAATTTAACTTGTTGCCATAGTCCGTAGGCACCTATATATTGATCCGTTACGTTCTTTTTTAACTCCTGTTCAGTGATTTTTGCCGGATTGAGAACGGTAAGTTTTTGCAGTTCTACTGCCTCAAGTTGATTCTGCAGGTTTTTCTTGCTGATGATGCCTCTTGAAACAGCGACGGAGGCATTGATATTGGCGATATTGGTAATGGCTTCATCCTGGCCAGTCCCGTTGATGATCGGGGCATAGCTGTTGTTGCTGACCGCGTTCACCTGCGTCCCTAATCCGGCACGCAGCCGCATACTGTCTATCCGGATGGATTGCAAACGATTCTGATAATCCTTAAGCTGAGGAGAATTCTGAAGGGCCAGGTTAACAAAATAATCGAGATTTTTTTCCTGGGCATGTCCGAATTGGATAACAAGAGACAAGAAAAGAAAAGTAAGTATCGATTTCCCCATTTCTCCAAGAATCAATTTAAGTAAACAGATTGGCAAAATTCAGCCTGTCTCAATCACGCGACAGGATATCACAATATTAATTAAAAATCTGTTGTTAGAAAAATAGCTGATATTTTATTCCCACAATGTCGAACAAATTAGTGGCGGCGATACTTTGTTTTTATATCAGGCACATACAAAGTACGTCTTTTTTCAATTCTGTTCTTCTTGAGAAATATTAGGTTGATTCCTGCACTTAGGTTAATATTTCTCGCACTTTCCGGATGAAACGGGGAGAAAATGTTGTCAGTAACAGCATAAAACTGAAAAGAGCCAACCTTCCAGGCTGTACCAATTCCGAAGTTGTCCCAGGTTGATTCATCCATTGAGTAGCTAGTGTAAAGGGATAGATTCTTGTGTAGAACGGTGCTTACGGATGCTGTAAAAGAGGTATGAAGCAGGCTATTGGAGATTCCGAATCGGGCGAGTCCACTTACTTGGAAAAATCTGTTGAGCCGATATTCTCCTCCTGCATAAAGTTTAACAGGAAGAACTGTTAAGAAATTTTCTGAATTTTTGTTTGGCGGGAAAGCAGATATGAACTCATCCCGCAAGGTATGAACAAGTGGCTGCAACAACTTAGTGGGAGTTCCGGTCAAAGAAGGGTCATTCAAATTAATTCCGTGGTAAAAATAACTTCCTTTGCCGGAAAAAGTGGACAAATCATTGGTCCATAGAAGCAATCCCAGGTCGATTATGCTCAGAGATAATTCAAATTTCTTTGAAATTTTGGAGGTAAAACCCAGATCGACGGCAAATCCCGGATTTCCGAATTGAAGCAAGTATTTTTTCGCGTCAAAATTGTTGGTCGTGGTGAAATTGTAACCATCGCCAATTTGTTGAAAATCTAACGGAACCGATAAAAACAACGTCCCATTGGTTTCGAGATTGATCCCGTCACCGGAAGCCAATGTTTCAGAAGCCATATTGATACCTTTGGATCTGACAGCGGCCATTCCAAAGAGTAGCTTACCGGTTATCCCGAATTTTTGCTTCTTGTTTAGTGATTTCGAATAGGTAAAGGCCAATTGCCGGTAATGCTGGGCGCTCATTCCAAAATTTCCTGTACGAAAGGTTGTTCCCATATAGGGTTCATTGCCATTGTAGATAAACTCGGCGAGGTCTTTTCTGAAAAATAGTTCGGCAGACCCTTTCTCGGACAGCGAAAGAGAGAAAAATTTACTTCCCTTTCTCCATCCAAATTCCAATAATGTCAATGAAGTAGATTCCTGTATGAAATTTCTCTTGTCAAGCGATGAGATATAATTTTTAAAATCCCATACCAATAAATCTTTCTCGGGCCCAATGCCAAAATGAATGAGGTCCTTGTAACTCCAGTTATTCGTGTTTGCTGAAATATCCAGTTTCGAAATGAAAGGCATGCTGAAGTAAAAACCGCTCTCCAGTCCCTGAATGGCAGGATTCAGATCCTTTGCCTGGGGAACACCTTTCATAAAATAAAAGGTACCGGATTGGGCATTCAGATCCATGCTGCACGCAATCAACAGCACCATCAGGGAATATGATAGCAATATTCTTTTCATGTTCAGAGCTTTAACAGCTTCAAGGAAGCTCTGCAGGCAATCATCATCGAAATTTTTCCAGTCTTCAGATCATTGGCAATAACTGGTCCGACTTTGGGTTGAGACAGGGTGAATAAAAGCGTGTAACCGGATGCCTCCCCCAATTTTTTAAATTCCGGGTTGCTCAATACAAAAGTGGTGGTTTTTTCAGAAGGAGCGGTGACATGTCCTGCAAGATCCAGTGTTCCTCCCGGCAATACCGGTGAATTGATAACTACCCCGTTAAAAGAGATCGCATATTGAATCTGCATTGGGTTGGCATTGATCGTCTTTACGATAAGGAATACGGAGTCAACAGCAGCGGTTTGAAAGGCCAGTCCGGTTAAGTCGTATTGAATTGAATCCAGTTTAATCTGAGCGGTAAGGACAAGTGCATTGCCAGATTCAGGAATGTTTACATAATCTTTAACGATGTAATCGCCTGATGAAACAGGCAGATAAACTATGGGCGCAAGGTTATCGGGAGACTTAAACCTGGAAATATCAAAATATTCGGGTTCACAACTATTTATGATAAAGGTGATTACAATCAGGAAGAACAGTTTTATCTTTTGTTTCATCGTTGGTCCGGTTTATTAAAATTCAGCGAGAACATTTTTTGATGTTTGTTTTCACTTATTCTTTTCTCAACAGTTGGTTCGTCAAACATACAATATTCCGAATTTTGTGAGATGTATTCCGGGACCAAGGCTTTCATGCGACGAACCAATTCGGCATCCGTTTCAGTCTGTGTGGCTTTGAGCAAAGCGTCAACGGCGAGTTTTACCTCACCAAAAAAATGCTCACGGACCTTAGCCGCTTTAATTTTAGGATGGTGGGTCGGAATGGTATTTTCTTCATTGGCCAGCAGTTCTTCGAATAATTTTTCGCCCGGGCGTAAGCTGGTAATCTGAATGGGAATATCAGTTTCCGGTTTTAGCCCGGCCAGCGTTATCATTTTAACCGCAAGATCATAAATTTGGATGGGCTCGCCCATATCGAACATGTAAATCTCACCTCCGAGGCCCATGAAACCCGCCTCAAGCACCAATTGGCAGGCTTCGGATATGGTCATGAAATAACGGATGATATCCCGGTGTGTGATGGTTACCGGTCCACCGGCCTCAATTTGCCTCCTGAAAAGGGGAACGACCGAACCGTTTGATCCGAGCACATTCCCAAAACGGGTGGTTATAAATTGTGTTTTGGTTTGATTGGCCTGGGCAAGCGAATGAATATAGATCTCGCAAATCCGTTTCGAAGCGCCCATGACATTGGTCGGATTGACCGCTTTATCCGTTGAGATCATAACAAATTTCTCCACGCAAAATTCACACGAAAGGTCGGCTAATATCCTGGTTCCGCCCACATTCACACGGATGGCTTCATAGGGAAACGTTTCCATCAACGGAACGTGTTTATAGGCAGCCGCGTTAAAGACAAATTGTGGCCGGTATTTCTCAAAAACCTGGCGGAGGTGACGATTGTCGGTCACACTGGCGACTACGACTTCAAAATTTTCTTTTGGATAATTTACCAGTAATTCATTCTGAAGATCATACAAAGCAGATTCGGCCTGGTCAAGTAAAATAACGCGTTTGCAATCGAAGCACATCAACTGTCTGCCAATTTCAGAACCAATGGAGCCTGCAGCGCCGGTTACCAGTACAACCGCTCCTTTTAATCCACATGAAACCTGTTCCTGGTTCAGTTGGATGGGATCGCGACCCAGCAGATCTTCAATTTGTATTTTACGGATTTGTTTCGAATTCAATTGGCCATTGATCCAGTTTTTTACCGGTGGGACTTCCTTGATATTTATTCCATTCTTCAGGCACCGGTCTGCAAGCGCTTTCTTTCGCGAATTTTTTATCTGGTCAGGGGATATCGCGAAAACAATTTCTCTGATGTTTTTGTCCTTCTGAATCTTTGCAAATGCCTGATCCTCTGAATAGATGATTTTATCAGCCAGACGTTTGCCAATTAAGTGGGTATCGTCGTCAATAAATCCGGCAACCTTTGTACGCGCAATGTGATCATTTTCGAGAACTCCACGGGTAATTTTTCCCATCTCACCGGCACCGAAAATAAACACCAAACGATAATTCGCGCGGATAGAGCCAAAATTATAATACAGGCTCCTGATCATCATCCGGAACCCCATCAACAAAATGGAAATTAAGGCGGCATGGATTATAATGACGGAATAGGGAATAATAAATTGGTAAAAAAACGCAAATTGCCTGAGGCTTGCCTCTAACGTTATATTGGCCAGGGTGGCAATGCTGATGGCTATGGCAAACCGCGAAGCATCATAAATACCGGAGTGCCGAATGATGCCCCTGTACGAGCCGCTCCATAAAAAGGCGATCAGGTATATCGGCAGGATGTAGAATACTTGTTGGAACAGAACCTCGGCAAGGATAATCCCGTTCGTACTAAAATTAAAACGTAACAGATAAGCAGGCAATAAAGCCGCGGTAGCGATGAAAAGGTCGGCTGCAAGCACGATCTTCCGGGGAAGGTAGTTTCTGTTTAAATAATCCCGAATGCGTTTTCTCATTGTAAATGAATTAGGATAAATTTGGTTAAGGGAGGGTTTTATTTGTAAGGCAGGTTCTGCCTGAATGTTCTTTTTATCGACCTTGCGACGCACGAAGCAGTCTATTACTTAATGTTAAATTGCAACGTTTTCTGCGGACTCTGCCAACGACGCTACTTTGGAATAAAGTCCCTGAATCACATCCACAACCCGCTCAATATCCACATCCGTCAGGTTGGGGCCGGAGGGCAGACAAAGCCCGTTTTCGAACAAATGTTCCGCAATGCCGTTCCCGTAATAGGGCGCACCTGCAAATACGGGCTGCAAATGCATGGGTTTCCAGAGTGGACGCGTTTCGATGTTGGCCGCGTCCATGGCCATGCGAACTTCTTCGCGGGCGAAACCACACAAAACAGGATTGACCTGAATACAGGTTAACCAGAAATTTGATTCGTATTCGGCCGATGGTTTATCGAAAACAGTGAGACCTTTAAGCCCGGATAATTTTTTCAGGTAAAGGGAATGAATTTCACGCCGTCGGGCCAGGTGACTTTCCAGCACATACATCTGACCACGCCCGATGCCCGCACAAATATTACTCATCCTGTAATTGTAGCCAATTTCGGAATGCTGGTAATGGGGCGCGTTGTCCCGGGCCTGCGTGGCATAAAACTTGGTCCGCGAAGCTTCTTTACTGGTCCGGCAAATCAGCGCTCCGCCGCCCGAAGTGGTGATCATCTTATTGCCGTTGAACGACAACACACCAAAATCACCAAACGTGCCGCAGCTTTTTCCTTTGTATTCCGAACCTAAAGCTTCCGCGGCATCCTCCAACACCGGAATGTTGTATCCGGAAGCGATCGCCAGAATCTCTTTCATTTTCGCCGGCATTCCGTACAGGTGAACCGGGATAATGGCCTTCGGATATTTTCCCGTTTGGTTAAAACGATCCTGAATAGCCGTTTCCAGCAACAGCGGATCCATGTTCCAGGTTTCAGCCTCACTGTCGATAAATACAGGTGTGGCCCCCAGGTAGGTAATCGGGTTGGCCGAAGCGACAAACGTGAACGACTGACAAATCACTTCGTCGCCAGCCTTTACGTCCAGTTGGATTAACGCCAGGTGCAAGGCTGCCGTACCGGCGCTTAAGGCAACTACCTGCCGGTCCTCGCCCAGATAGTTTTGCAGGTCGTGTTCAAATCCATCGACATTCGGGCCAAGCGGTACCACCCAGTTGGTTTCAAAAGCCTCCTGAATAAAATCCTGCTCACGCCCTGACATTTTGGCCAGCGAAAGCCATATTTTTTTAGTTTCCATCTAGGACGATTGTTCTGCTGAGATGTGATTTTCTGTACTATACCCGTCATTGCTGGCGCAGCGCGGCAATCTGTTTCTAATCGAATCCCTTCAATTCGCGGTTTAAAAGCGTGCAATAGATTATCCGCAGGTCAAGCCAAAAGCTCCATTGCTCCAGATACTTTAAATTGAGCCTGACCTTGTTAGGATTTTTAATTTTTGATCATAAACTTTTTCATTGTGGCCTGACCTTGTTGGTTGATGCCATCCTTCTTGAAAACTTTATAGATTGTTAATCCAAGAATTTTCAGATCTAACCGAAGGCTTAAGTGGTTAACATACCAAACATCCAACTCAAATTTTTCTTCCCAATGAATTGCATTACGCCCATTTACTTGTGCCCAGCCGGTGATTCCAGGGCGAATATCATGACGATGTCGTTGTACATCATTGTATAAAGGTAAATACTCAATCAATAAAGGTCTTGGCCCTATAAGGCTCATATCACCTTTTATCACATTGAGCAATTGTGGAATTTCATCAAGCGAGGTTTTGCGGGTAAATTTACCTAACGCAGTCAACCGTTCTTCATCAGGGAGTAACGCACCATTTTTATTGCGTTTATCGTTCATAGTTTTGAATTTGATAATTCGAAACAACTTTTCATTCTTTCCCGGACGAATTTGAAAGAAGAACGGTTTGCCATTATTGACTATAAACAAGAGAAGAGTCATTAGAATAAAAACTGGAGATAAACAGATAAATCCAATTAGTGCTATTGTGAAATCAATTAATCGTTTAAAGCAGTTTTTGTACATTACTTTTTATTTAACTTAAGAAGTCTTGAATCTTATTCGATATCTATTCTTCTAGAAAGAGATTCAATCAAGTTAAATCCATCCCACGTCAATGAAAAATCTGTTGTCTTTCCAATAGGAACAATGCGGTCTATTCCTAATGGTTTCACTTGTTCTATGAATTGAATTAAATCTCCTTTTTCAATGCCATAATAGGAAAGTGTTTGGTATTTACGGTCAATAATTTTGGAGAGTTCAAATAGAGAAGTTGCTTTGTATTCTGAAAAATATCCACTGGTACAGCGAAATTTATCAATATCTTTCGATAAATCGTTAAGCTCAATCCTCCAAATCAGATTATCGGGGGTATTTGTTTTTTTTATTTGATTTGACAGAGCTGCCTGATTATAAAAGGAGGTCAATTTGTCTACTGCAATAACCGGTTGTACTTGATATCTTGATTTTACCAATTCATATAAATTATCCCAGAAATTTTTTTGGGCAATTTTGATATTTTCAACATTGCCAAGCCAGATTATTAAATGTGGAGCAGTACAGGCATTTTGATCAAATAAATAAGTGTCGTTATAAAAGCCCAATGCAATTTTCTCTGGTGCAGTTTCATGGATATACTTGTCTGCATTAATTGCACAAAGCGAATAGCGATCAGCAAAAGTAATGTCAAACGAACGGGGAGGAAGTTTATTTGCTCTTATTTGTTCAATAGTGGTATCTCCCCCCCATATAACCCGAACATCGCAAATGGATGATAAATATGCCGTTGCTGAATTTTGACGGTCATAGCGTAAGAGAACTATTCGGGAAGAAAAGGATTCAAATTTTGACTCCTGACTTAATTTCTGAATTGCATTACAAATGATTTCCACCTGTTCAAATCTTTTTGAAGGAACTCTTACAATGTTTAAATTACCTGAAAGTAATCCGCAGATTAAAGAATAGGCAAAGTTGACCGGAACATTGGATGGTGCAATATGAAAGACAATACCTCTTCCTAATCTAAGAATATCTTCCTGAGAATACTGCGTTTTCAAATGATGAATATTTGCTTTCCGGCAAAAGAATGCAAATGTTGCTACATCCGGATAATTTCTGATGTTCGGTGATTTGTTCAATTCGATAGACAAGGCATTCAGATATTCCATTGAATCTTCTGAAAATGGTTCAAGTGGAGAAGATTGAATAAAACTGTCTATATCGAATTCCCTCGGGAAGAGAAATTCGATGTCATTAAAATTTTTCTGCATAGGTATCACTGCAGCCTCTGATTTCTGCATTTTTTAATCGTCCAACAATTTTAAAATATTTACCTAGTCGGCCACAAGAACAAACATCTTCTCCTAGTAATATACCTTCGTCTTCGGTTAGCAATGAATGACCGGGATAACTATAGGGAAGAACAGATACGACCTGAATAATGCCTCTTTCGTCTATATCTGCTATTGAAAAATCTGATGCGCGTCTGATAATGATATCTGAATAAACCGGAGCGTGCAGATGACCGCACTCACATTCCATATATATGGAACCAGTCTGTTCAACCATGCCATAATAATCGTGAACATGGCTTATTCCACAGACTTCATTTAGCTTTTCTTTAAAATCATGTGAAGAAACAGATTCTGAAATTAGTTTCTTCCATCCACCACCATGGATTAAAACCGCATTTGAAAGGTCAATTTTGATTCCTTTTTCAACCAATTGCTTATAGAAATGTTGCCAGATCATAAAAGTAAAACCGAATAGAAAGATCCGTTCATTTTTGTGGTTATCCAGAAATTCCAGAATCAAATCTGTATTAAGTTCCATTTCCTCATTCAGTGCATATATTCGTTTACTTCCAAACATTGAAAAACCTAAAATGCCGGCACCACGCGCTGAAAACAAATTCCTGTTTTTAAGAATTGCATCAGTGTCAATGATAATCATCGGTACCCGTTGTTTTCCGATTAAAGAAGATACTATTTTAGTCAGAACTTTCGTTTGGTTGGCCGAAGTATCTCTATCTAAGTAGATGCGGGAAACAGCCTGACCGGAGGTGCCGGAGGAAGTCATTGTTTTTACAATTTCCTCTTTGCCAACACTTAATAAATCCAGCATTTTAAAAAGCCTTACCGGTAAAAACGGCAATTCAGTGAAGTTATATTCCTTATTGGAATCATAACCTATCCCATCCATCATTTTAGTATAGGCCGGACAGTCATTGTAATGATGCCTGGTAAGCTGAGTTAAAAATGAATCTAAAACTTCGCGTTTCTCATTTTTACTCAGAGAATATGGTGATGTATTTAGTAATTCAGCAATATCCATTAGATAGAAGCTAGATTTGAATAAATTGTTTTGCCTGATGGATTTTTGGGAATTGTAGCTATATGTTTGATGGTAAAAGCAGAATGATGGATCCCGATTTTGGCCGAGATGAAATTCCGTACCTCATCTTTTCGGGTATTATCTGTAATATAAATTTGCATGTGGTCGTCTTCCCCAATACAGGCACAATCAGTCAGGATACTTTTCAGTAACCTTTCTGTTTCATCAAGATTGACTCTGTTACCATACAATTTGATAAAGCGCTTTTTTCGTCCAACAATTGAATAGAAATTATCACTATCCCGTTTTGCTATATCTCCCGTAAATAAAATCCCGTGGTTTTCATCTTCTTTTTGAAGGTCTGCACCACATTCGGCATAGCCCATCGAAACATTTTTTCCTCTGTAAACAAGCTCCCCGGTAATGTCATGGTCTTTTATTGTCAATCCTGCTTCATCAATTAAACTGAATTCTCCTCCTGGTATGGCTATTCCCATGCTGCCCAGTTTCGACAGAGAATATTCTGGAGGCAAATAACTCATTCGTGCAGTAGCTTCGGTTTGACCGTACATCACAAAAAAGCGTTTGTTGGTTTGCTGACAAAATTCTGCAAATTCTTTGGTTAGTTCATTGTTCAGCTTACCTCCTGCCTGAGTTAATGTTTTGAGTGATGGCAGATCCATCCTGAAAAAGCGAAGCTTTTTTAATATTTCGTAAGTGTAAGGAACACCCGACAACGAGGTTGCTTTTTGCTCTTTTAAGAAAGCCCAAAACTCTTTCTCCATGAGTGACTTTGAGGTTAAGAGGATCGTTGCACCTTTCAATAAATGACTATTTATGATGGAAAGACCAAACGAATAATTCATGGGTAAAGTAGTAATTGGACGTTCGTGATCATCAATTGACAAATATTCAGCAATTGAACTGGCATTCGCTTCTAAATTTTCGTAGCTGATACGAACCAGTTTTGGACTGCCGGTGCTACCTGATGTAGTTAAAAGCAAGGCTAAATCATCATGTAAGATGAAAGAAGCGTTCGAACCCATTTTTACGAGTGAATAATCCAGTATAGAGTAAATTTCAAGTCCGTTTGGAAAGTCCGAAAGTTGATCAGTTGGCAGCCAGATGTATTCTGGTTGGTAAGTGTTAATCAGTTCATCCAACAATTCTTTATTCATTGAAGAATCAAGCATTACCGGAACAACTCTATTCTTTAGACATGAAATATAACCGCAAAGTGAGCCTATTTGATTTTTACATAGACAAAAAATAAGGCATCGATGACCGATATTGGCATATACCACATAGACGAAAAAATTCAATTCCCTGTAAGTAAAGGATTCTCCTCTATCTGATATTACTGCAATATTGTCAAGGTATGGATATTTTATTTGTTTTGCAAGCATTGATAATTACGCTTCATTGAGAGACTGGTATTTTTCTTCAATATTTTTAGCAATCTGGGCAGGGTGCAATTCATTTTGTTCGAGCATAAAGCTATAATCTCCAGCATGTCGGAACTGATCTGCTATACCAAGTTTTAATAAAGGAATACAACAAGATGTTGAACTAATATGATCAGCAATCGCACTTCCAAGCCCCCCAATGATATTGTGTTCCTCGACAGAAACAAATAATTTAGAATGCATTTGCATTCTTGAAATACACTCAATATCAAGCGGTTTTATAGTATGAATATTTACTACGCGTGCTAAAATACCTCTTTGATTAAGTATTTTAGAAGCCTCCAATGAATTGTAAACCATTGTGCCGGATGCAAAAATTGTAACATCTCCATTGTCTTTAAGGATTATAGCTTTACCTATTTCAAAATCATAATCCTCTTTATAAACAATTGGATTATTTGCTCCTCCTGTAAGTCTTAAATAAACCGGATGATCATAAGAGATCAAGGCAATAGTGGCTTTAACTGTTTCGGTACTATCAGCAGGTGATAAAATTGTAATGTTGGGGATTGATCTTATAATGGAGATATCTTCAAGACCATAGTGTGAATTTCCCAAAATACCTGTTGCAAAACCAGAAGCCAATCCGACAAGTTTGATGTTTAATCCCATATAACCCATGTGATTTCTCACTTGTTCACAAGCTCTCATTGTAGCAAAAGTAGAGAAAGTTGTACAAAATACATTCATTCCTTCTTTTGTTAATCCCGCAGCAATTCCAAGCATATTTTGCTCAGCAATTCCAATATTTATAAATTTTTCTGGATATTTTGCCCTAAACCGATCAAGGCCTGAAGAATTGCATAAATCAGCAGAAAGTATTAATAGGTTTTCATTATCATTAGCCATTTCTAACATTACAGATCCAAAAGTGCCACGGGAACTCAACATAGACCATGTACGTATATTTATCTTGTTTATCTCGATCATATAGCTAACTATTTTGCATTATTAATTCTTGTGATGCCAATTCAAATTGCTCTTGGTTTAGTTTGTTATGATGCCATTCGCCGTTGTTTTCCATGAATGAAATTCCTTTACCTTTTACTGTTTTAGCTATTATTACTCTGGGCAGATTTGTCTGTATTGGAACCAAAGCATCATATAATTGTGAAATATCATTGCCATCGTTAACAGTTACTACATTCCATCCAAAACCACGCCAAATACTTTCAACGTCGTATGATAGTATATCATTACTGTTCCCATCAGACTGCATACTGTTATTATCAATAATAACAGTCAAATTTGATAGTTTGTTGTGTTTAGCGAACATTGCGGCTTCCCAAACAGTTCCTTCATTACATTCTCCATTACCCATTAGTATATAAACGTTATAATCTAATTTATTTATCCTTCCCGCAAGAGCTGATCCAATACCAAGCGATAATCCAAGTCCAAGGCTTCCACTTGAAAATTCAATTCCTTTATTAATATTCATCACAGGATGTGCCGGGAAGTCGCCACCATTTTGATAAAAAGAACAAAAATCTTCTTCGGAAATTATTTTTGACACATATAATGCGGAATACAATGCAAGTGCTCCATGCCCCTTACTTAAAATAAATCGATCTCTGCTTCTACTAGTAATATTATTTGGATCAATGTTCATGATTCCTATATATAATGTCGCTAAAATATCAATGATTGAAAAAGAAGAACCAAAATGGATGTTGTGTTTTTTTTGATTTACAGAATATGCTATATTTAAAGCATTAGATCGCATTTCATGAGCTGCCTTTTTACAATTATAAATGATTTCTATCTTTTTCATATTTTTTTTATTTGCCTAGTCCACCATCAACACGTAAAACTTGCCCT
>DATCHD010000047.1:0-10341 GCA_036508555.1 Prolixibacteraceae bacterium | reverse complement strand
TCACGACCGCCGGTAGGATTTACGGGTGCCTTCCCTAAGGTGAAAGCCTTGTCGAACCATCCGGTTACGATCAGGTTTCCCTGACCATCGGCTACACTGCTCAATCCGTCACCTGGGTACCCGCCATGCTGGTTCACATTCTCCCATACTTTTTCGGCCATTAAATCTTCGGCACTGACGCCCGGCATGGGGATGATCTCGGCAGGTTTTCCCACAAACTGCGGCAGACACCGACCAATAGGAGCCCCGATGAAGGTACCGTCACAAATAGTGTAACGCTTCTGATGGGAAAAAACACAGTCGCCCGGCACGTCCACGGGGAACAGAACGGCTGTACTCATGTGACCGGGGAAAAGGACTCCCACTACATCCAGTTTGTCGATATTGTAAATTAGCCAGGAGAGAAGTGCTGCACGATCTTCACAATCGCAAAAAGGATAGTAAAAAAGTTCGTCCGGGAAAAACCATTTTTCATATCCGAACTGTGCCTGATCGGTTTTATATGCGAAAGCTTTTTGGGTGAATTCCAACAAAACAGAGGCTGTTTCAACCTGATTTTTCCCTTTGAGAAATTTCCCGAAATAGGTGAACAAAGCCTCCCTGATTCCGGGGGAGACAGGTGCTCCCATGTAAACAGAGAAGTCTGTCTGCGGATAAGTTGCATAAAAAGCCATCTCGTTCTGTGGAACATTCACCTCCATCTCAGGAAAATCGGGAGAAAAACGGAATTTTTTAGTGATGTATCTCTCTTTAAAGTTAAGTGGTTTGGCAACGGTCAGGCTCATCCTTTTTTTTGCATCTCCGTACTCCTCATCGTAAGTCAGAACCGAACCAACCTCCTCTCCGAAGTTGGAGATGAAATAGTACTCCTGGTTGTTAAATTTCAGAAACTGACACCCAAAAACATTGTTGGCCGAAGGGATCAACAGATACAATTTATCGGCAGTAGCGGAATAGGCCAGACGGGTCCGGAAGCCGAAGACCGTCATTAAAAACCAATTGTAGAGGGTTTTTGAATTATCGTTTCTTGCTGCAATTCTTCCTGAGAACTGATTGATCAACTGATACATCCCCCAATCATTCAGGTTAAGCTGTTCTTTTAAAACATTGATCTGCAGAAGAATATCTCCGTAATTTGTTTCTGCCATCTTTCGCCAGAATCGGGCCACCTCATTTTGACCGGGTTTCCCTAGCGTGAAATCCAACAAGCGGGGATCTGCTTTGATCACCAGATTCTGACCAAAGAAATTGATGGGAACTTCTATCCTTCTAACAGTCTGAACAGGTATAGGTACTGGCTGCGGGCTTTCCTGTTCTGCTTTGGGAGGAATAATTACAGGTTGTTCTTTGACCGCTATTTTAACCGGTGCCGGAGCTGCTTTGGGAGGTTCATATTTTACAGGCTCCGGTGGTTTTGGTGCATCAATGGGTTTATTGGCCTTGATAGCTTCGTACTTGGTCCACCCCTTTTCGAGGTATTTCGCAAACTCTTCGTTTCGTTTTTTAACAAAATCATTGTATTCCTGTTGCAGTTTCTGCATTCCTTCCTGCTGCTCTTTTACATAAGCATTATACTGCTGTTGCTGCTGTTTAAGATACTCTTCGAAAGTTTGGGCTCCGGCCGGGAAGGTGCAGGCCAGCATCAGAACCAAGATTAAAACTACATTCTTCTTCATGGTACCGAAATTTTGAAGTTTGAAAACGAATTGAGCTGCGAACAATAAAAGTACCCGACAAACCATTCTGAATCAGAAACAGTTTGCCGGATAAATATTAACTATCAATTAAACAATAAATTAAGTCTACTTGGAATTTTTGTCCATCTCTTTGTTGAACTCATTTTTGAATTTTTCATATTCAAAATCGAGTCTCAATTTTTCGTCAGAAGAGATTTTTTTCTGAATTCCTTGCAGGATCTCCTCACCGTTCAACTCCTGCGCAATGTAGCACTTAAAGGTGTTTTGCTTGGTTTTGGTCAGCTTTTCGCAGATGGTTGATACGCCTGAAAGTTGTTGTTCAACAACCTGACGGGTTAAACCTTCGAAACGGGTTTTGGCTTGTTCTACTTTGTCAATTGCTTTTGAGCTGTAGTAGTTGTCTACCACACTCTTGATGGTTACATTCAGGGTGGCAGCCAGTTGTTCCCTGGAGTTGGCCTGGGCTTGTTTCTTGGCCAGCATCTGATCCTGGCTTTCGCCTGATGCCGTGGCTCTGATCAGACCTTTTTTGTTAAAGAATTCAGGACCGTTGCAGGGAAGATCGACTATTTCTTCGCCTTTGGGAACAACCTGTTTGGATTTACATCCTGACATACAGATCATTAATGCGAAGCAGGAGATTCCAATTACCATTGTAAAAATTTTTCTTGTTTTCATTTTGTTCAGCTTAAAGTGTTTGTAATCATTTTTATACATCTGTTAAAAATCTGTTATATTGAGTTCTGCTATTAGACGTTAGCTGATTTGTTTCCTGAATCGAAAATCCCAAATCTAAAATTGCGCTTAGTATCATTCTTTCTATAGGTTATTACCAGCCAGTGGTATAGTCTAAACGATAGATTCGAATAACAGAAACCTTGCCGGTTTTAACTGAATTGTAAAGAATTGAGCCATTCAACTGTTTGAATGGTTTGATTGCATTAGAAATTTTGGAAATTGGCAGTTCGTTGGGAATCGTTACCCTCAGGTCGTGCTGGCCCTTGCCACTGAAGGTATCCGTAACCGGAAGGTCGAGGATGATGCCTCCCTCTTTCCACTCCAGTTTAAGGTTGGTCACCGCGCAAGGACTGTCAAATTTTGATTTGATGGGGATGACAATAACCGAGTTGGTAACTTTGTCTCCGACCACGTCACCTCCCTGGATTCGGATATTTCCGCTGATCATCAGTTCGGTTTTGGTCTCTGCAATGTCAAAATAGAACATTTTTTCAGGCCTGTTGTTGCCAATCGTGTAGGTAACCTTGACATTGTTTCCGGGTTCATCATAGCATTCGTCGAAACGGTAAGCAATTTCGCAGACATCGATTCCGAGACGGCGGTCTTCGATTTTGGCGCATTGGGAGTTGATGACCGGCACTTTGGCGTACCTGACGATTTTGTCGCCGATCTTCAGGCTAAACCTAACTTTCCCCAGTTCGCTTCCCGCATCTGCCAGATAGGTCGAAGCCAGCAGTGCCTTGCATCTTTCAATGCCGACCTGGCATTTGCTTTTGCGTTCATCGATAAAGATCTGCTCCAGTTTGGAGAGCTGACTCTGGCATTGCAAAAGTTCTTCGATGGAAACGTAAGTATCGAGCAGCCCCAGCACTTTGTTCATCTCATCGGTGAGCTGCTGATCTTTCATCCTGAAATCCTGAACCAGATCGTCCAGATCGAATTGGTTGAAAGGATATTTGACAAAATACTGGTACTTCTGTGTCTTGGCCTTTTTATCAACCAGTTTTTCCCAGTAAAAAGCCACAACGTTGGAGGCTGAGACGCCCTGCAGGTAGTCGCGTTTTCCGGATTGGGTGGTAATGACATTCGAAAAGCTCTGGTAAAGGGCATTCAATTTGTCGGCAGTAATTTCAGTGGTTTTTGAAACAGAGGTGGAGGAGATGAAATCTGCCACTGCTGTGGTGATCTGCGCCTTCACATTCACCATGGCATTCTCTTTGGCATCTTCAATGGCCACCCCGTTCCCAATTCCAACGATAAAATTTTTCTCCATACTCATGGTCCAGGCTGGCTTTTTGCCACTCTTTTCCTGAACCGAATACTGGGCAATCAGCGCCATAGGAAAAAAGATGGCGATCAGCGAAAACAGTGTTTGCTTTCTCATAAGGAAAAGTTATTTGGTAATCGGCAGATTTCTGAATTTAAAGAAGTTGTCGTTGATGTAAAAACGCAGGTATTTGATCTCGTTAATCTTCGGAAATTCGCAGATTACCTCCGTATTTACCTCCGGTAGAATGGTTACATCCAGATAGTTGTTACTTTCTCTTGAGCCAATTTTCATTGTACTGATCCTTTTCTCGTCTCCGTTGTTATCTATCAACATTGTTTCGTACAACCGGTACATCTTTTGAATATAATCTTCCGGATTCTTATTGATCAATTCAAAATAGACGAAAATTTTGTCCCCGATTTTCTTTGCAATTTTGAATCTCAGGAATATTTTATTCCCTAGATCAATAGTCTGTCCTTCACTGTATTCCGGTTCTTTTTCAATTTCAGCTTTATCTTCAATCGTAATGACGATTGGCATATTCCGGCCAATCTCGCTGGCTGCTTCGTTGCACTTGTCGAAGCACTCCCTGCAAACCGGAGGCACGGAATTAAGGATACCCAAAGCGCCAATCCAGTTGTACTGGTCGGCCAGACTTTTGGCCCTTGAGATAGCCAGATCGCAATGGGCATTGAAATATTCGACGATCCCCTCTTTGGCCTTTTCGACCATGGCCTTGTACTTTCCGTTGCGGATATTGACCTGCTGAAAAGCGTTGTTGTAGGCTGCCTGCTCAGTCTTTCCTGCACCTTTCAGTGTTTGTGAAGCGCTGGCATAAACGTTGCCGGTATAGCGGTCGGCAATGTTCAGTACCAGTTCCATGTTGTAGGTAAAAGTTGGAGGAGCAGTTGGCGCTACATCACTGCTAAGAACCATCAGCTGTGGAAAGATGATAAAAAATGGACCGTTGTCCAGCGCACTCATTCCATTCAAAGCAATGATTTGGCGCATTTTACCCAGCAACATCTCCTGAGTTCCCATCGGAAGTTTCTTCAAATCATCGGGAATGGTTGGCGCTATGGCAATCCTGGCAAAGTCATCGCTTGCACCCGAGCTGTTCTGAGCAACCAATCGTACTGTTCCCATCAGGCAAATTGCCACAAACAGAACGAGGATTAAACTATTTTTTTTCATGTCTGTCCGATTTTGGTTTATTTTTCACCGATAATCAGCCACGCTTCACCCAAACCCCGCTGATAGATTTTGCACTGAATGTTAAAGGGCGGTCCTGCCAGATATTTGCTCAGGTTAGAGATGTATCTCCTGGTATCCATGGCGACCTCCCTGCCGTTTAGATTGAACATCATCGGGATACGAACCTGCTCGAAACGGAGCATCGTCGCGGTAGCGTCGATGGTAGAGAATCTTCCATTAACCGTGTTGGCGGTTAACCAGTTTTCGATGTGAAAATCAAGCTGGTCATTGGTTCCGTTCACATCAAACTCCTGTTCCAGATCCACTCCGGCATTGTCCCATACGCGAATGACCAGCGCGACCTCGCGCCCGTTGGTGAACATGTCGTTGAAGAAGTTCTGCAGTTGACCATTGAAAGCATCCATGTGGCTAAGAACCGCCTCTTCGAGCAACAGGTCAACATTCGCTGCAAATGAAGGCTTTCCTGTTCCTGCTGCTGCTGCTACCTGTTTGTTGGTATAAGCATCAAGCCCCCGAAGGTTAAAAGTGATGTAATTACTTGGCCCCTGCCGTTTTACATTGAAGTCGATGTCCATGATAATATCCGCTTTTGCGGTACGTTTCAGTACGTCGATGGGAGTTTCAGCAACGGAGGCCCCACCTTTTGAAGTGAGCATGGCCAGCTCGGCGCTTTGGGTATCGATGCTCTTGAGGGTTTGCTCAAGGTCTTTCAATGGGAATCCCCGGTCAGCCATGATGGCTCCCATCTTCGTGATCACCATCCGGATTTCATCGCTGCTCTGCATGCACTTTTTATAATCCGGCAAAACCTGGTCTCTCCCATTGGCATTGACTGTCATGGTATATCCGTGCGACACACAAAATACGTCGCTTGGGACGATCATGATAACCGGTTTTTTTGCCTGGGCAAAAAGGAGGATTGAAAGGATACTCAGAAAGAGAGTTAGCAGGATTTTTTTCATGTTGTCAATATTAATCTTTAAATTAATCAAGCATTAAATTATGTATGTTGGATTAAAAGCCAGCATCAAGTCGCTTCACGATGCCCTTGTCCTGAAGGTATTTCCTCAATTCACTAAAGTTAACAGAGGCACCTACTGCCACTTTGTAACCATGGCTCATCTTGATTCTGTCCGAACCACCGGGGATTCCATCGGTGGTGAGATTAACAAAACTAAGGTATATCCCTCCATCCTTGAAAAAATCATCAAAGAAATCTATATGTTGCTCATAACCATCCACAGGTAAAAGTGAAGGAGTAGGTGCAGCACCATTCCCTTCTGGAACACCTCTGAATATTACCGCTGCGACAGCTGTGCGTTTGGCATCGTACACAGCATCATCGACTTTTTTACCGTACCCCCATATTTTTAGCAATTTGGTCCCATCATTCCCAACCCCTAAACAGGCCAGCTCATAATTGAATTGGCTACCGTACATCGCTTTGCGCTCCTTCCTATTTTGTCCAATACCTAATTGACAAACCATAAGTAGAAATAGGAAAACAAAAAAAAGTTTTTTCATCTGTATAAAAAAAATAATTCAAAATTAAAAATTGAGTAATAAATACATGAATCCCAAAATTTTGGGATTCATGTATTTATTACTAGAATTGGATCCTTAATCCTATATTTAAGGTTACACCTTCTCTCCCTGGATAAAGATCAGTCCATTTTAGATCCTTACCACGACCGCTATCGTTTGTTTCAGTGACTCCTTTTAAGAAGCTATAATAGCTTACGCCTACAATCAATTGAAAGTTATATCGGATGTTAGCACCAAATTTAAGACCTGGTTTAAGGTAATAAGCGCTCCAGGTATTTATCGAGCCATCACTATTTGTGGTGGCTCCTTCTGATGTTTTCTCCTGCCCAAAAGAAAATGATGGTTCAAGCTGGAAATTTCTGGCAAAATAATATGACTTACCAATCCCTGCACTGTAGCGCATAAAGCCAATATCTCCTTTCCCATAATAATACTTTGTATCCAAACCAAGCTCGGCTATCAATTTGAAACTAGGACGGAAGAATCCACGATACAGCCTGTTCAGGAGATATTCTGCCCCTATCTCGATACCACCAATCTCACCCGAACAATAATTAACAGACACTCCTATCCCCTTATCATTCTTTTGTTTTAACAACATTCCCTCTTCTACCTTTCTACCGCCTATTTGGTAAAAGTTTGTAACTTCTTTGCTATTCCCGGATGCGATCTCAGTGTTGTTTGCAATTTTATTACCAACACGCACTACTGCCTTTCTGACTTCAATCATATCTCCATTCTTCTTTTGCCTATTTTCAAATATGAAATAGCGATCATCGACTGCTAACCCCTCTTTATCACCAATTTTTGAAGCAATTGGGTTTGTGGAGAACACATTTGCTTTCACCTGAAAAGAAACAAGTTTAGTGGCTAGATCGTATTCTGCCTTTTCTACGCCTTTTTCCACCAATTCTGAGAACAACTGGTCATCCGATTTTTGGATTGTAAACATTGCTGCACTTGTACCTGGCTTAACCTGCTCAGCATTTAGATAACCAGTGGCACTCATTACAAATGAAAATGGAAAGTTCGTTTCATCAAATTTAGCTGATCGTTCTGCCTTTGTTTTGCTGTCGTCATCCTTGTTAACCCATAAATCATTATAAAAAGTTGCCAATTTCGATTCATCAAGGTTGAGCTTAAATAAATATCCGGTAAAATTTCCAACCCAGCCGTGAGATGTTCTTTTATCCGCTGGGGTTTTGTTCTTGATGTAATTTTCTTCGGAGGTTAATATTCCAGAATAGTCCATAACAAGGACATAACTATTTGCCAATAACTTCTCCCCCGAATCTTTTAAAGAGGCTTGTCCGACTTTTTTTGCATTGGCAGTTACGACATCCAGATCTTTAGCATTGTAAAGACCACGTCGACTTATCTCATCTACATTGAACGAACCATCAGCCTGCCGATTGTACCACTTGGCAATTATACCATTGCCTATCTTTTTGTTATTTAGCATTGAAAGAATTCCGTCAGCTGATTGACCAGCACGATCTCCATTTACAGTAAATACCTGAGTACTTAACGTGTTGTCATCAAATTTACCAGGTACTTTAATGGATGGGAACTTGGTTTGTAATTCTTGAGCATGTAATCCGTTTGGATAACTCAACAAGATCATTGTCAATGCATTTCTATTGTACTCAGTTGCGGAAGGATCCGTTGTTACTTTTTTCCCTTCCTTGATAGCATTTTGACAGAATGCATTCATTTGTAGCGAAACAAAAAATGTTAAAATTAAAAAACTGATAATTTTACGGTTCATAATTAATTATGTTGTTTGGTTTTCCTACTCGTAAGGCTTTTCGGATTCGCCCCCGCTTTTTTCGTGGTTGCTGGACTCCACTAACTATTTGTTTTTCTTTCATTTAAAATTGAGGTAGAAAAATTTCCTTCTTGGCTTTGGAACGTAACAGACTGTAACCAGGTTTTAAAAAGCAACCATGGTAACTTCAACCAATATATTATCATATCCTTCCGAATACGTAAAACGACTTTGAGTAAGTTCTACAATTGTTGCAGTATTTCCATCTATGGTAATACTCTTCTCATCACTTGATAAAGACCAGGTACTTGTTTCTACTACTTCGTCTGAGTAACATTTATTCGCACCAGGATTAGATGTACAAGTGCCTCCTGACGTAAAAATAAAAAAGTCATCTTTAGAACAATCCTCTATCGGCTCAGCAACTCCATTGATTTTCATCGATGAAAGCTTCCATTTTGCTCCCGTCAGCATTTCACTTCTTGATTTGGCTTCATCCTTTTTACAGGATGACAATATGAATACAAACAATGTTAGCGCAATAAATAATGATTTTTTCATAAAATTTAGATTAAATATTTTCCTACTCGTATGGCTTTTCAGTTTCGCCTTTTTTGTTGTTTCCGGTTTCCTGATTATTTAAATTTAATAGCTGTTCCTTTTACAGAAATATTTGTTGATGAAAGAAATAAATAAGCTGATCCTGAAATTGTTGACAGTGTTACATTGATAATTGCATCAGCACCAATAGACTCAGCTTTTGAAATAAAACCACTGTTCAATGCGTTTGATTTTATTTCAGAAATTTTAGATTCAGTCGGTAAACCAAATCCCATCACACTTGCATTTGATTCAACAAATCCAATTACCTCATAATTTTTATTTGGCAAATCGCCGGATGTTACAAGCATTTGTTTTGTTGGTTTTGGAGTTGAAACAGTTGTAAAACTTACACTACTGCATGAAGTAATTGCCATCATTGCGATTAAAACAAAACTGGAACTTAAAAAAAATCGTTTTCTCATGATATATAAATAAATTCATTTCCCTACTCATAAGGCTTTTCGGTACCGCCCCGTTTTTAAAATGGTTGCTGGACTCCACTTTATGTTATTTTTAGGATAGCAATAAATCAGCGTATACAAATTGTCCACGCTATTTTTTTATAAGTGTAATGGAATAATGATGAGAACTGTTTTCTGTTAAATTTAACGTTATAGTGTTGCCACTTTTACTACCAGTACCGGATGTATTATATCCATCAATATCTTGTGAAGCAACAACTAAATTGTTACCACTGACCGTAGCAGTAACCTTCCAATTATCAGAACTTGCAATTTCTGCTATTAAAATAGTGCTTGCATCCACTTTTGCAATTGCAAAATCACCCCAATTACCAGTTTGACTCGCATAATTACCAACATATTGATCTGCTGCATCTGTCGCTTGATCTTTTTTACACGATGAAACAAACAGAACTACAATAGCTAAAAACGTAAAAAGTGTAAATTTTTTCATCATTATTTGTTTAATTGTTTTAAATCCCTTCTCATAAGGCTTTTCGGTATCGCCCCGTTTTTGAAGTGGTTTACAGACTCCACACGTATTAAAAAATATTTTTTAATTAAGATGCTTATTAACTGCATCTTGCCCCTTCCTTCTTTCAAGCTCATCAGCCACTGCAGATGGGACACACTTTTTGTTAACTGGGTTCAGATAAGTCCCCAGGGATTTTGCCACAACGAGGGCTGCGGGTATTCCTATGATTGTAATAAATAATCCAATCACCTGAATTACAGCTATGATTGACAGGAAAAGTCCAAAGGGGAAATATATTATCATAACTATTGTAGAATATACTTTCCAGGCACTGTTCTGTCCTTCATTCAAATCACTTTTGCTTACCATCGCGTTTCCAAAAGGCCAAAACAGAAATTTACCCAGTTCCATCAATCCTAACCCAATTGGTGCAGCAATTACCGTGATTGTCAGTAATAGCCCAAATAAGTAAACTAAAATTGCCGATACAAAACCAAAAAAAGGAAAGTACCACAGAATGTTCCCTAATGTTTTCATCTTTAGCTATTTGATTAATTATTAAATAAACT
>DATCHD010000046.1:0-5800 GCA_036508555.1 Prolixibacteraceae bacterium | reverse complement strand
GAGGACTTTACCCAATGTACAAGAATGTTTGTAACTTCGGACAAAAAGGTGCTTTTCAAACAAAACTAATCAACGCATCAGCTATTCAATACATTAAAACTATCATACGTGAAAAAAATCTTATTTGTTATTCTGATTTTTGTGGGAGTACTGGGGATCCTATTTGTGGCTTCAACAGGATCGGTTAATGTGGAACCCTTTATGACATCAGTTTATTTCAAGCAAACGATGTTGCGTGTTGACAGTCTCAAAAAATCGGAAACATCTGTTACTGACTCTCTCTATGCCGGATTTTCCAGGGTAAGTATCACGCCCTCCATTAACAACCCATCCGATGATGCCGAATCAGGTAAATTTATTCATGTTCCTCTTGCAGGCTTTGGAGCCCGGAAGGGCAAATTTGCAACGGGTGTTCACGATAGTATCTTTGTCAGATCAGTTGCTTTGAAAACAGGCAAGAAACTGATCGTATTTGTGGGTGCAGATTTGTTGATCATGCCCCCTAATATCATTGACGTAGTTGTTGAACAATTAGCGGCCAAAGGTATTACCAGGGATCAGCTGCTTTTCTCTGCGACACACAGCCATTCCAGTGTTGGTGCCTGGGGTCCAGGGTTTTTCGGGGAGCAATTTGGAGGAAAACCAAACCCGGCTATTCAGCAATGGCTGGGTAACTGCATCGTTAAATCAGTCGTAATGGCTATAGCTGATCTTTCAAAATCACAGTGGACAACCGGGAGCTTCGATGCAGGCAGTTATACCAGAAATCGTTTTATTGGTGAGCTTGGGACCAAGAATAGTGATTTTTCGTACCTGATTTTGGATCAAAAGGGGAAAAGAAAGGCCGTCATTGGAACTTTCTCCGCTCATTCGACCACGTTGGGCGATAAAAACATGGAATTCAGCGCCGATTATCCGGGATACTGGTCACGGAAAATGGAGGCCAATTCCTATGATGTGGCCCTCTTTTGTGCCGGATCGATTGGAAGTCAAAGCCCTTCAGGCAAAGGAAAAGCATTTGAAAGTTCCAGATATGTTGGCGAATCACTGGCTGACAGCCTGATAAAAAGGTTGCCAAATGCAACTTATCAGGAAACTTCTTTGCTCTCTACTGCCACACTGAGGGTTACTTTACCAGAATTCCACGTGCGTCTGACCACAAAAATCAACATGGCTACCTGGTTGAGCAACAAATTGATGCCCGAACCTCAGAATGTCTTTTTTCAAGCAGTTCGTATTGGAAAATTAATCTGGATTTCTGCTCCGTGCGATTTTAGCGGTGAGTATGCCCTGCAAATTAAGAATGCCCTGGCAGCAAAAGGCTTCGATGCGGTGGTCTCAAGCTTCAACGGAAGTTATGTTGGGTACATCGTCCCCGGCAGATATTTCTACATGAATGAATACGAGCCAAAATTGATGGGATGGTTTGGTCCCACCATGGGTGATTACTCCATGGATCTGATCCGGCATCTGACGGATATAGTGGCAAAAAAATGAAGGAAATTTGGAAATGGGAATGGTGTAGGGGCGGCCCTGTGTGGCCGCCCGCACTGGTCCCTGAGCCCGTCGAAGGGTCAAATGGCTGACGAAAATGATGCAAAATTGAAAGTGAAGGAAAGAAATAATGATAAGACAACTGCTTTTAGTAATTAAATATCTTCTTTTGGCCTTGCTGGGGGTGATTGTGCTTGTCTTGATATTTGCATTTGCCAAACCATTGTGGCACAGACTTGTAACTTATCCTCAATATCAGAAACAGGTCGAGGCTTTTCAGCTGAAGAAAAGGGATTGTCCCCCGATAACAGATCTGAAAATCTACCGGGGCGTGATGCACCTGCACAGTTACTGGTCGCACGACAGCAAAGGAACCATCAGCGACCTGATTGATGCCGCCAAACTTCGTAATATCAACTTTATTTTCCTGACGGACCATCCTCATGGAGACCTGGATACTTTTCCAAGGGGTTACAAGAGAGGTATTTACGAAGGAATACTGCTTGAACCCGGCAGTGAGAAGCAGGGTTTCGATGCCTGGCCTTTGAGAGACGGGGTGGTTGACTGGAAAACAGATAAGGACACGGTTGCCAAACAACTGGTTACCAATGGAGGTATTGTATTCTATGCGCATACAGAGGAACCACATAACTGGGCCAATCCATTTTATCAGGGAATGGAGATTTATAATTTTCACACGAATGTGAAGACCAAAACTTCTACCTGGCCTATTCTGACTGACTTCCTGATTAATGGCAGCAAGTACCGCGCCTGGGCCTACAGAACTGTTTTCGACAAACAAACATCCATTCTGGCCCGTTGGGACTCACTCAATACACACCGAAAAATGATTGGTTTTTCGGCAGTGGATGAGCATGAGAACGTCAATTTAAGGGCCCGATACCTTCCGGATGGACGGATACAACTGATGGGTATTGATACGAAACCTGCCGGAATCTATCGAGTCTCCTTCTGGAACAAATGGATGCTTCACGAACCCGACAAAAGTGGTTGGATTTTCAAATGGATGATCATAAATACTTATGAGACATCCTTCAATAATTCTGTCAACTATCTCTTCGCGGATTCCCTGAATTTGGCAAATATTTCACATCATATTATTGAAGGACATCACTTTACGGCTTTCAGGTTTCTGGCTGATGCGACTGGATTTTGTTATTACGGTGTCGGTGCGGATGGTAAGATGAAGGGCATAATGGGTGATTCTATCAAAATAGGTGATATCAAAAAAATAACTGCAGTTTCTCCTTTTCCAGGACGTTTTTCTTTAATTAAAGATGGTAAACTCATTGAATCAACCGATAAAGAAGATTACAGCTTTTCATTTGACAAAGAACTGACAAAGGGCGCTTACCGCCTCGAAGTCGAAGTTAAACCCGGTAAAGAGTGGTTACCGTGGATCTATACGAATCCAATTTATCTCTATTAACTGTTAACAAAGAATTTTTATGAAGTCCAGGTTATTTGCACTATTACTGTTTCTATTGTTTTTGTGTGTAAATCTTGATGCCCAGACCCTGAAAGCAGGAGCTGCCATGAGAGACATTACACCAGATCATCTTATACCGATATCCGGAGGAATGGGGACTCCTGAAATGCCGACAGCGTTTAAGGGAAAGCTCACAGTACGTGCCTTTGTGTTGGAAAAAGGTACCATAAAAATTGCCATAGTTGGAGTGGACAACATCGGATGGCCGGCCTTTCTTGGTGATCGCTCCCGGAAACTGATCAAAGGAATCGCTCCTGAAAATGTACTGATAGGTGCTACCCATGCTCACAGTTGTCCGGATGCTTACGGTTTTTCCGATGAAAAGGGAAATACAGCTGCTGATCTGAAATACCTCGATTGGTGTGTCAAACAGATTGCCGATGCTGTTAATGAAGCTGTTGCAAAACTTGAACCTGCTTCCATCAGGACCGCAGTTGGCGAAGCAAAAGGGAAAATTGCCTACAACTATTATGCGCCGAAACTATATGATCCGCGAATGGGTGTTATCCAGGCAATTGCTCTTTCAGGAAAAAACGCAGGCAAACCAATTGCCACACTGGTTAATTATGCAACACATCCGGAAATTCTGGGTCCCAGCCGAAAACTAATCAGTCCTGATTTATGCGGACCATTATACGACCGGGTCGAATCAAAAGTTGGAGGTATGGCCATCTTCATCAACAGCGCCCAGGGCGGGATGGTTACTGCAGATACCAGAATCGATGCCAAAGTTGATAACGGAAAGGAAAATAACGACTGGGAGGAATGTATCCGGATTGGCAACCTTATGGCGGATGAAGCATTGCGTATCATTGAGCCGGTAAAAGCCGATGAGAATACCAATATTTATTGTACATCCAGGGCCATAAAACTACCGATCGACTCTGAAGAGATGCGGTTTGTACTCAAACATTCTCCACTTGCTGCGGGCAGGGCCAAAGACAATGATTTCTCTTCTATCGGTACCAGGATCAACCTGTTGAATATCGGAAAGGCACAGATTCTTACAATTCCCGGAGAGGCGCTGCCCAACATAGGTTTCTTTGTCAAGAGAAAAATGAATACTGAACAGCCGATGCTATTTGGATTAACCAATGATGCCTTCGGATATATGCTGACCAAAGAAGATTTTAACGGATTCGAACGTTACAGTTATGTTAGCCGTACTTCACTCGGCGAAATGACAGGAACTATCTACGAAGAAGAGGCTTTGAAGCTGGTGAAGGAAAGCCCGGCCCCGGCGAAGTGATAAATTTCGGTTGAAAGTTCGGCCTATGGACGCAGGCCAGACATTTCAAACATTTTTTTTGAACTTAGAACAAATGATTCAGCATTTAAAACTTTTCCCTGGAGCATTCCTGCTCCTTTTGATTTCCGCCTGCAACAAACCCGTTAGCTATTATAAAGAACTCCAGCTTACCAAAGGCGCTTACAACCATGACCTGGACAACAACGACAATTTTTCGCCCGACGGAAAATGGCTCGTATATGATACCCGAACCGCAATGGGTGGCATCGGAGGCTCGCCTTCCGTGGAACGTGTTCAGGTCGAAACCGGCCGAACTGAGGAACTTTTTGTCGTGAAAGACAACCAAGCGTGGGGACCGGGAGCCGGAGCAGTCAGCTATCATCCTACAGAAAACAAGGTGATTTTCATCCACGGACTGGCTTTTTGCAGCGAAAAGAATCCTTACCAGCAGTGGAAACGCTCGGGGGTAATCGTTGAGGATAACCATCCGAATGTACCGATTTACATGGATGCCAGGGATGTTACGCTACCCTATACTCCTGGGGCATTAAGGGGAGGAACCCACCGGCACGAGTGGAGCAAAGACGGCAACTGGGTAGGATTTACCTACAACGATGCCATCATGAAGGCCATCGAAGATTCTACTGGTGAAAAGGTTAATTTAAGAACCGTTGGTGTCTCGATGAGACTTCATCCGGTGCAGGTGGATCACAGCGGAGAAGGGGAGAACCTCAGTGGCGAATGGTACAGTGCGTTGGTCGTAAGGGTTGTTCCACAGCCTGTTCCAGGAAGTGATGAGATCAGTAATGCTGCATCAGACAGTTGGGTGGGCACTGGTAGTTATCTCTCTAAGACGGGTAAGAATCAGGTGGCGAGAGCATTTCTGGGTAAGGTTAGAAACAAAAATAACCAACCGGTAGATGAGTTGTTCGTTGTGGATATACCTGATTCTATTAATGTTCCGGGTGAATTTGGTCTGCTGGAAGGCACACCAAAATCTTTTCCCATGCCGCCGAAAGGAACCGTCCAGCGGAGGTTAACATTTACCGCTGAGGCCGCACATCCTGGCTGTGGTGGCGTAGTTCGTTCATCTTCTGACGGGAAATGGATCGCATTCCAGGCCTCTGATGCCAACGGATTACAGCAAATATTTCTGATTTCGCCTGACGGTGGAAGTTCAAGGCAGGTAACGGAGCATCGGGCCGGTGTTCAGGGTGGCGTGCGATGGAGTCCTGATAATCAGTCGATTTGTTACATTTCAGAAAATAGCATGGTCTTATGCAATATTTCAGACCAACCCTTCGAAAAGAGATTCAAAAGAATTACTCCTGTTGGCACGCGAGAGCTCTCCAACGTAGTCTGGTCGAATGATGGAAAAACACTTGCATATAACCGGCCTGTCAAAGACGGAGCGAGTGGGAGTATATTCAAGCAGATTTTTGTGGTAAAATTGCTTCCATAAAAGCAGTAACACCTTCGCCCGCACCCATAGCAATTACTTTTACCCTTTGGGGAATGTCCAACGGCGGGGTAGGGTCGATCAGCCA
>DATCHD010000045.1:0-3928 GCA_036508555.1 Prolixibacteraceae bacterium | reverse complement strand
AATATAAAAATCTGGTCAAGCTACGTAAATTCTTAAAGGGTGAAGAAGTGGTACTGCCCGCTATGCATTTAGACTATCTTTTCGATTATTCTGTCAATATTTTGAGAGAAAATCAATGCATTATTAATTACAAAAACAGGCTTCAGATGATATATATCTTTCATGCCGGTCTACCGGCTACTTTATATCAGAGTATTATAAGGAGGCAACTAATCATGCTCAGCCGCGCCGACGCAGTGTTAATTATTATTGATATTCAGGGTAACCTTGCCCAGACTATGTATGACAAAGAAAATCTTTTTGCCAACAACGTAAAGTTGATTCAGGGTTTTAAGGCGTTTAACCTTCCGATCATCTTCACTGAGCAAATTCCGCAAAAACTCGGCCAGACAATACCTGTAATCTCGCGGGAGTTAAACGGCATAGTGCCGATCGCCAAAGAAACTTTCAGTTGCTGGGATGATCGAAATTTCAACGAGCAACTGGAAGGATTAAGCCACAGGCATGTAGTTCTTACCGGCATTGAAAGCCATATTTGCGTTTATCAGACCGCCCTTGATTTAATGTCCAACGGCTATACGGTTCATCTGGTCACGGATTCCGTTTCCTCGCGCACGCCGGAAAACCGCGAAGTCGGCATAGCGGCAATCAAAAGCGCCGGCGCGCATCTCACCAGTACAGAAATGGTTCTGTTTGAACTTTTGCGCACCGCCGCCGATCCGAAATTTAAGGACATATTTAAAATTGTGAAATAAACTATGAAACTTTGAACTTAAATTTACAATGGGTGCCAAGAATAAAAGAATGAATATAATCATTGTGGAGTTATTTTCGGGACTTTGGCCAATGACTCCAATCTTCGTCCCAATGGCCTCGGCACTGCGAAAACATACAAGGCAGGGACAACGGTGACTTTCAACGAAAAAGGACAAGTGGTTAGATAGAAAGAGGATAGAGAAAAGAGAATTAAAAGGGGCCAGCGTGATCCCTTTGATTCATACTTTAATTCACGTACTCCGCTTCTACGTGGCCCGGTAGGGCCAGTTGATGGCAGGAAGTCTATCGGACAGAGTTAAGGAGCTGAATAAAACTTATGCAGCCAATCCCCCGATTAGAGATTGTTAAACGCATTTGCGACCTTACACGTAGCGAGTTTCTGGTTGTCGAACAATCACCAGGCGTGATTTCAGCCAATGGCGAAACAGGATCTTCCTGGTTTTTAGGGTCAATCAAGATACGCTTTGAAGCATTGATGCGTCTTGACGAGGCTTCTCATACAGTTGTGTACTGGGAATTGTTAAAAGAAAGATCTTTCGTAATAGGCCCGATATTTTCCAGCAAGAAATTTTCCTTCAAAGGTTTATCAATGAAGGAAGAAGGCTCAGGGACACTTTCATCCGGAGAACAATATTCGTATGACTTCGGAACCTTCCGGGAGATGGTCAGAGACATTGTTGAAAAGGGTGGTTGGTATTTTAAAAAGTCCTTAACTAAACCATAAAATATAGTTTTTCATTGCTGGTACATTTTTAAAAAGGAGGGATAAAATGAAAAAATTATCTGTGTTGGTTGGATTTACTTTATTTGTTTTAATGTTGATGCAGGGTTTTGCCTTAGCTCAGGGGGCTAAAGTAGACTTATCTGGATTCTGGTCTCTTAGATTTGAAGGAGGTGGTTCTGGTCACATGACTCTATCCAATACAGGAGGGTCAGGGGCGAGTGGAAACTCTTCCTACACGGGAAAGTTAGTTATTAAAAATTATGGTGAATTCAAAATTTATGGTTCACAAGTGCCTGACTATTTTAGAATAGGAAACGACGTTTTTTTTGGGATTGGAGATCAACGTTCTACAAACTTTATAATCTTTACTATTACAGGATCCGGTACTATGCCCGGCAAACTTACTGGAACCGGCTGGGGAGAAGCTGGTATCCCTAAATTTTTGCAGGGAGATATATTCGCAACAAGACAGTGACATCTTAGAAATTTATCAATGTGAGTAGTGAATGTGGTCTGGCTTTGGCTAATATATAATAAAGGAGGAAAACATGAAAAGAGCTTTAAGAACGATGTTTATTATCGCCATTATCACCATGATGAGGGCAACAGCCGGGGAAACAGCTAAGGACGGTCGTTTTATTGTCAAAGACAACGAGACAGTACTGGATACGCGGACAAACCTGATGTGGGCGGCGAAGGACAATGGTAGCGATATCAACTGTGCGAACGCCAAGTCCCATTGCGAGAATTATAGAGGCGGCGGTTACACGGACTGGCGGATGCCGACGCAGGATGAGTTGGCGGGCTTGTATGATGCGAACAAAACCCGTCCGGCACCATGCAATTTTCAATACTTTATATTCTGTTTCAGATAATGCCTGTTTTCAGCATTTCAGCGGTTTAGATATAATTCTTGCTGTATAATTATTTAGCGTTAATAATGTTTAGGGTTATTGTAGCATTACAAAAATACAGAGCCGGTCAAGCCTGACACCTTGATACCACTTTCTGTCTGTGGGCAAGCGTTTAAGAAAATTGTCCGTGAAATAGACCCCAAAAAAGAACAAACCCTGCCCGATACTTCTACCGGATAGGGTTTACCTGTGCGTCAACAATGGCGGGGCAATGAGTCCTTTCCGTGTGAGGATATCAGCAGTGGTGGAGATGGCGGGCAACTCCTGGTAATGGGGAGCGATGATTTGAAGGAGCTTCTTTGGCCCCCAAGTGGGATGTTTCATCCGTGCCTGCACGATGGCCTCTACAATGGCAGTATCTGTTTTGTGGGAACAGGTATGAGGACTTCTTGCTCTGTCGGTCAGGCCTCCGATCCCGTGCTCCTCATAACGCTGAACCCACTTATAGCCAGTCTTCCTGCTGATACTGAATTGAAAGCATAGCTCATTAAAAGGGAAATAACCCTTCAGGTACTCGGCAATAAACCGTACTCTCTGGTCCATAACAGTAACTCCTTTCCAACTCATAGACACCTCCTTCGCGTCTATGAAGCATACAAAAGTGTTACCTATGTACCCAGAACAATCTGTTACCTATCTCCCCGTTCGCTCATTCCGAACGTAATGAATTTGCTTTTCGGAAACAGGCTTTTTGCAATACTGGACAATTCGGAATCAAATCGAGTTCGCGCTACCTCATCTTTGACCTTAGCGTAATGGTCTCGCCAGCAATCATAAAGCGACCATAGCCAAGATGATGAAGTGTCCTCGGAGTATTTGCACCGGGATTAATCCATGCCTTGACTACTTCAAAAACAAACAGAGAATATTTTTCCACCATGTTTGAGTCAAACACTTTGCACTCAAGATTTGCATAGCATTCGTCAATTAATGGCGCGCTAACGTGTTTTGCAGGTATTGGGGTGAGGCCGAATTTTTTAAATTTATTAGTTGTTGCTCCTGTGGAGTTGCCGCATTGCACAACCTTTTTGGCGATTTCAACTGTTGGAATATTTATGACGCAATCTTTGGTGGTTTGGAGTAGATCGAACGAGTAGTTGCGGTTGCTGATTACGCAACCTATCAATGGAGGCTCGAATTCAAGCATTGAATGCCAAGACATGGTCATAATGTTTGGTTGCTTATTTCCGGCTGTCGTTAGAAGAACGACTGGGCCCGGTTCAAGCAAGCCATAGACTTTGCGTAATGGGAAGGATTTTTTGACCATATTCATACTTCGCCTCCGTGGGGGTTCTTGGTTTTTTCTTATAGGCCCAACAATTAATATCCGAAGTTCGCTTTTCCCGATGAGTTGAATATCATAATAGCACTATTCATTTTTTTTAAAAGTATAAATTACACAACCTCATTTATTACGGATTGAAGTCTTGTGTTTTTGTTGAGGTTGGATTTTTGAGGACTACAGGAAGAAGTGCTTACTGAAAACACCTTACAAACGGTGAACCCTTGCTAA
>DATCHD010000044.1:0-25395 GCA_036508555.1 Prolixibacteraceae bacterium | reverse complement strand
TGGCAAGGAGCTGGATAATAAAGAATCCCGTCCTGCACAATTCTTCAGAAAAGAGTTTTCCCTGACTAAAAAGGTTAAGTCAGCTAGGGTATATGTCACAGCGCTGGGTCTTTACGAACTTCGGTTAAACGGTAAAAAAGTCGCTGCAGACCTGTTCACACCGGGCTGGACCAGCTACAAAAACAGAATACAATATCAAACATACGATGTCACTACACTTTTAGGGCAGAAGAATTCAATTGGAGCTGTCGTTGGTGACGGATGGTTTCGTGGTAACATTGGTTTCTCGGGACAAAGAAGTTATTATGGTGAAAAGAGCGCGTTGCTTGCTCAGCTGGTAATCAATTATGCAGACGGCACCAGCGAAACAATTGCTTCAGGTAGCGACTGGAAAGCGACTACCGGACCAATTCTGAAATCAGATATTTATAACGGTGAGACTTATGATGCCAGGATGGAACTTGGCGGTTGGGATCAGGCCGGATATGCCGATTCAAACTGGACAAACGCCGAAGTATATAATTATCCAATGTCAAAACTTATTGCGCCTCAGGGTGTTCCCGTGCAGGCCATCGAAGAGATTAAACCGGTGAAGCTCATCAAAACGCCTAAAGGTGAGATGGTGCTTGATATGGGACAGAATATGGTGGGTGTCGTGAGGCTAAAGGTGAAAGGCAATGCCGGAGAAAAAATTGTCATAAAGTTTGCCGAAGTACTCGACAAAGCAGGTAATTTTTACACGGATAACCTGCGTGCTGCCAAATGTACGGATACCTACATCCTGAAGGGAGGAGCAGAAGAAATTTATCAGCCACTTTTCACCTTTCATGGTTTCCGTTTTGTTAAGTTGGAAGGACTTGCAAATGAACCCACGCTTGACCAGGTAACGGGTGTGGTCATTCACTCCGCCATGACACCTACTGGTACATTTGCTTGTTCCGATGCATTAATTAACCAGTTGCAGCACAACATTCAGTGGGGACAGAAGGGTAATTTTGTCGATGTTCCGACCGACTGTCCGCAACGCGACGAAAGATTGGGCTGGACGGGTGATGCTCAGGTATTTGCACCTACTGCCGCCTTCAACTTTGATGTGGCAGGTTTCTATACCAAATGGATGAAAGATTTCACTGCTGATCAGCTCGAGACCGGTCGCATGCCTCACGTTATTCCGGATGTTCTGAAAGGCGATGGCGGAGCTACTGCCTGGGCTGATGCTTCTATCATTGTTCCTTGGACGGTTTACCAGGTTTATGGAGATAAAAGGATTCTTGCAGAACAATACAATACCATGAGAGCCTGGGTCGAATACATGCACAAAAGAGCAGGAGATAAAAATCTCTGGACCGGAGACCCTCATTTCGGTGACTGGCTGGCGTTTGCCTCCAACAGATCCGACTATCCTGGCGCAACAACGGAGAAAGATCTTATCGCAACTGCCTATTATGCACATTCATCCAAACTACTGAGTCAGATTGCTGCTATTATTGGGAACAATGAAGATGCCAAATACTATTCAAATCTTTCCGAAGCAGTCAAAAAAGCATTCATTGACGAGTTTGTTACCAAGAACGGCAGGGTAGTTTCCCATACCCAAACGGGATACTGTCTGGCACTGGCCTTTGATCTCCTTCCGGAAAATCTGAGAAAAAACGCTGCGGATTTTCTCTCCGCAGATGTGCAAAAAATGGGACACCTGACAACAGGTTTTGTCGGTACTCCTTTATTATGCAAGACCCTTGCCGCGACAGGACACGAAAATCAGGCATTCTTCCTTCTGAAACTTAAAAAGTATCCATCCTGGTTGTACCCTGTCACACAAGGCGCTACTACCATCTGGGAGCGCTGGGACGGACAAAAGCCTGATGGTTCTTTCCAGGATGTTGGCATGAACAGTTTCAACCACTATGCTTACGGCGCTATTGGTGAGTGGCTTTACAAATATGTGGCTGGCGTTGATATTGATCCGGAAAATCCTGGTTACAAACACATACTGCTTTATCCGCATCCTGGCGGTCAGCTAACCAGGGCATCTGCCGAACTGAATAGCATGTACGGACCGGTAAAATCAGCATGGAATCTGGACCAGGCTCAGTTTACTTATGAAGTGACTATTCCAGCCAATACAACAGCGACAGTAATGCTGCCGCACGCTGACCCGGCAACTGTTACAATCAACCAGCTACCTCTTTCAGCAAACAAAGAATATAAGGCAGAACAAAAGGGAGATCAGACAATCGTGCAGTTAGGCTCAGGAAATTACAAATTCACTTATGCCTCAGAACAATTTGTAGCTAAAACCAAAAAGTGATTGGTTTTCAATTTAAAAATTTCTGAATGCGCAGAATAATTTTGAGTTTGACGGCAACCTTGGTGTTGTTTGCTTTTAAGAGTGATAAAAACGCTTACACGATTTTTGATGCAAGGGGCAAAGAATGTCACTATGCCAAAATGTTGGATGAAGCTAAGAATGCAGATGTAGTACTTTTTGGAGAGCAGCAGAACTCCTGAAAATGCGGGATGAACCTCAGATGACAGGCAGCTTTTTTAGGCGTTGAATCTTTCCTTTTTTTTGAAGTGCTTTGAATCACCCCATTCTCCATACCCGATCTCTCCATCTGCCAGTGCCAGACGGGCATCCAAGCAGCCTGCACACTGTTCCGGTTCCTCGTCTGTACAGGGTTTGTTGTTGTACAAAAGATAATTATTGCGGTATTTACCCGGTGTGATATTGGGCATGATGATGTTGGCCCCTGCCTTCACCGCTTTCTCCCTGCCTAACGGATCGATGGCCTGGAGGGCTGTTGTGGCTGCAATATTTATATCTGGCATCATCATACGAAGAATGGCTACCATTTTGAGCGACAGATTGAATCTCTCAGGGAGGGGTAACAATTCTGCTTCAACATTTTTAAACGGGGTCTCGTCGTGTTCGATATAGGGACCCATTCCAAGCATATCTACATCAAAATCCTTGAAAAATAAGAGGTCATCTGCAAGATCTTCGAGAGTTTGCCAGGGCGTTCCGATCATGATTCCTGTTCCTGTCTGGTATCCGGTCCGCTGAACAGCTCTCAAGGCATTAAGCCGCTGTTGGTAAAGATGATGTCCGTCGTCGGGGTGCAGTTTCCGGTAGAGTTCGGGATTGCTACTTTCGATGCGTAAAAGATAGCGGTGTGCGCCTGCGTCGTACCAGCGCCTGTAAACTTCTTCGGTTTGTTCTCCCAGAGAGAGGGTGATGCCCAGCTGGTTGTTGCTGAGGGCCTTTATCTCTTTGATCAGCCGTTCAATTCTTGCGACAAAAATCTCGTTAGTGACTTCGCCCGACTGAATAACTATCGATCCGTATTTTTCCCGGTAAGCAAAACGGGCTGCTTCGAGAACCTCTTCATCGGTCAGGTTATAACGGGTAACGGCTTCGTTCGATTTGCGGATTCCGCAGTAGAGACAATCCTTTTCACATACGTTGGATAGTTCTATCAATCCACGGAAGTAAACGTTGTTGCCGACCTGCTGCAATTTTACCTCACCGCCTTTTTTTAAAATTAGCAGTCCGTCGGTACCTTTGGCGCCTAATAAAGTCACCAGATTCTCTTTTGAAAACAGGCGTTGTTCTAATATCTCCTTTACGGTAAGCATAAAGCAAAGATACCACATTTGGCTCGTTTTTGCTGAATTACATGGAAAAGAGCTATTTTTGCAGGCAGAAAAATTGGGTATGGGAAAGAAAGTTTGCATAGGTCTGTCGGGTGGCGTGGATTCGAGCGTCGCCGCCTACCTGCTGAAGGAGCAGGGGTATGACGTCTTTGCGCTTTTTATGATCAACTGGAAAGAGACGACAGGCTCCATTACTGCCGCCTGCACCTGGGAAGATGATGTCGTCTTCGCCGAGATGACTGCCAAAAAGCTGGATATTCCGTTTCACATAGTTGATCTTTCGGAGTTCTACAGATCCCGGGTGGTGGACTATATGTTCTCCGAATATGAAAAGGGGAGAACGCCAAATCCTGATGTTTTATGTAACCGAGAAATTAAATTTGATGTGTTCCTGCAAAAAGCTTTGGAAATGGGGGCCGAATATGTAGCCACCGGACATTATTGCCGCAGGGAAGAGATTATAGTGGATGGTGTTCAGACTTTCCGCCTCCTTGAAGGTGTGGATCCCAACAAAGATCAGAGCTATTTTCTTTGTCAGCTGAATCAGTACCAGCTTTCAAAGTCGTTGTTTCCGATTGGGCACTTGTTGAAGCCTGAAGTCAGGGAGATTGCCCGCCGACAGGGGTTGATCACCGCTGAACGGAAAGATTCCCAGGGCATCTGCTTCGTGGGAAAGGTTGATCTGCCGGTCTTCCTGCAGCAGCAGCTGGCTCCCAAAAAAGGAAATGTGATTCTGATTCAGGCCGGTTTTTCTGCCAAAAGGAGGATCACAGACCGAAGCCTGGAAAACCTATCCAGACTGACTACCGCATTCCCCTTTAAACCCTGGCAGGGAGCTGTTATCGGTGAACACAACGGGGCGCATTATTATACCATTGGTCAGCGTAAGGGTCTGAATATCGGGGGCTTTACTGAGCCGTTATTTGTGCTGGCCATCGATGTGGTCCGGAACATTATCTATGTCGGAGAGGGGAAGGAGCATCCGGGCTTATTTCGCCCGGGTTTGTTTGTTGCCTCAGAAGAGCTTCACTGGATTAGACCCGACCGACAGTTGAAACCGGGTGAGGAGTTCAATTTCCTGGTAAGGGTGCGTTACAGACAGGCACTTGAAAAAGCGACCATGATCATGAAGGAGGAAGGAGCCTATTTCCTCTTTGAAAGGGAGCAGCGGGGCATTACCTCCGGACAGTTTGCTGCCTGGTATGACGGGGAGGAGTTGATAGGGTCGGGAGTGATATGCTAATATGCTAATGTGCTAATTTGCTAATGAGAGGAAGAGTACTGAGTAAATGAGATCGGTCTCTGAGACATATTCGTCTAAGTCTGAGGAGAAGGAGACCATACAATTGAAGGAAGATTTGACTATTTTAGCAGTATGAACAGCAAGCCAAAACCCATCTTTGCGAAGTGCATCTTCTGGGATGTGAACTTTGAGCAGATCGACTACGATGCCAAAGCCAACTTTGTTATTGAAAGGGTTTTCGAAAGGGGCGATGTGGAGGATATCCGCCAGTGCCATCATTGATAAACCCATTGATGAATTCAGATGCTACACATTAAGACAGTTGAATCCAGGACTTTTTCCTTACTAATTTCACCTATTGAAGATGTGAATGGGATTAGATTCTATAGTAGTGCCGTACCTCATGCCATCACCTATTTTGTTGACGCAGAAGAAAGCGAAACTCCGGTCAGTTTCAAAAAGCAGACCTGGGAGAGCGTTAAAATGGGGATTCGGAAGGCAGTAAGCGATTATTTACGGTAACTCTCAATTTACCGCTATCCCTCGTTTGAAACGAGGGATGACAGGTTCGGAATGACATTCCGCCATTAGGCACTTCACACAACAATAGAAGGTGTTATAAAGGTTCTCACAAAGGAGACGAAAAGAGTATATTTGTTGTAGAAAATTAATAATTAATTTATAGGATTATGAAAGCTGACAATATCTTACAAACTATAGGAAATACGCCGCATGTGCGTATCAACAGGCTCTTCCCGGCCGGTTATCTTGTCTATGCGAAAATGGAAAAAACCAATCCGGGTGGCAGTATCAAGGACCGTATCGCACTTTCCATGGTTGAGGATGCCGAACAGAAGGGGATCCTGAAAAAGGGAAGTGTGATCATTGAACCAACATCCGGGAATACCGGCATCGGACTTGCGCTTGTGGCTGCCGTGAAAGGTTATCGACTGATACTCACCATGCCCGATTCGATGTCTGTCGAACGTCGCAGTATCCTGGCTGCCTATGGCGCCGAATTGGAGCTGACACCGAGAGAACTAGGTATGAAAGGCGCCATTGCTAAGGCCAACGAGCTGGCAGCGAAGATCAAAGATGCCTGGATTCCTATGCAGTTTGATAATCCGGCCAACATCGCAGCGCACGAAAATTATACGGCTGCCGAGATTGTGGCCGATTTTCCTGATGGCATTGATTATCTGATCACGGGTGTTGGAACGGGAGGGCATATCACCGGTGTGGCAAAAGTACTGAAGAAACATTTTCCGAATATCAAGGTTTTCGCGGTCGAACCCCAGGCGTCACCTGTTATCAGCGGGGGAGCACCCGGACCGCACCCGATCCAGGGTATCGGAGCGGGATTTATTCCAAAAAACCTGGATGTGGAACTTTTGGATGGTGTAATTCAGGTAGATAAGAATGAAGCGTTTGACTTTACCAGGAAAGCCGCAGTGCAGGAGGGACTCTTTGTAGGGATCTCATCCGGAGCTTCACTGGCTGCTGTCGCGAAGAAACTGCCGGAGATTCCAAAAGGCTCCACTGTTCTGACATTCGTATACGATAGTGGCGAGAAGTATTTGTCTATTGAAGGATTATTCTGACTAATGTGTTGAATGAAGATGTAGGTTGAAGATGCAGATTGCAAATCTGCATCAGCTTGATGGTGCAGATTTGCAATCTGCACCTTCTCAAACGCTCACTTTCGTGAGCAAAACAACATTCTCTACATGATGTGTGTGCGGGAACATATCTACCGGATGCACCTCTTTGACAGCATATTGTGCTTGCATCAATTGTAAGTCACGCGCCTGTGTGGCAGGGTTGCAGCTAACATAAACAATCCTTTCGGGTGAAGCCTCCAAAATCATCTGTACTACCTTTTCGTCCATTCCGGCCCGCGGCGGATCGGTGATAATGACATCCGGCCGACCATGTTCCGCAATAAAATCCTCCGTCAGGATATCTTTCATGTCGCCGGCAAAGAAGAGAGTATTGCCGATGCCGTTGTTGGCTGAATTGATTTTTGCATCAGCAATGGCTTCCGGAACATACTCAATTCCAACGACTTTCTTCGCCTTTTGCGCAACGAAATTGGCGATGGTACCGGTTCCGGTGTACAGGTCATAGACGATTTCCGACCCGGTCAGGCCGGCCAGTTCCCTGGTTATCTTATACAACTCATAGGCCTGCAAGGAGTTGGTCTGGTAGAAAGACTTGGCCCCGACGATGAATTTCAGTCCCTCCATTTCCTCAATGATATGGTACTGGCCTTTAAAAACCAACACCTCCTGATCGGTGATCGTGTCGTTCCCTTTTTGGTTGATCACATACAAGAGCGAGGTAACACGGGGGAACCTGTCTGCAATAAAGTTAAGGAGCCCTTCGCGGGCAGATAAGTCGTCTTCATAAAACATCACGATCACCATCACGTCGCCTTTCGTGTTGTTTCTGACGGTCAGGGTACGGAGGAGTCCGGCTCTGTTTCTTAAGTCGAAGAAGGATAAATGATTTTCGAGTGCATAATCGCGCACGGCATTGCGAATTTCATTCGAGGGAGAGGGTTGCAACCAGCAATTACTGATGTCCATCACTTTGTCGAACATCCCGGGAATATGAAATCCCAGTACATCCTGGTTACTGATTTCACCTCCCGATCTGATCTCTTCCAGAGAGAGCCATCTCCGGTTGGAGAAGGTGAATTCCAGTTTGTTACGGTAATAGGTGGTCCTTTCTGATCCTTTTATCGGAAAGAGTTTTGGAATATTCACCCGGCCTATCCTGGTAAGTTGTTCGACCACCTGTTTCTGTTTGTAGAAGAGCTGTTTTTCGTAAGGAAGGTATTGCCATTTGCATCCGCCGCAGAGGTCGAAATGTTCGCAGAAGGCTTCGATACGGTCGGGCGAAGGTTTTCTGATCGCGGTAACTCTCCCCTCCAGGTACTTTTCTCTCTTTTTAGTAACCTGTATATCAACGACATCTCCGGGTATGACATTCGTTGTAAAGACCACTTGACCCTCTACCCTGGCAACGGCTTTGCCTTCGGCCCCGGCATCTATGATCTCCACGTTTAGAAGTAATGGCAAATTTTTTGAACCTCTTCCCACAACTGTATTTTTAATTTGGTTTGTTTAATTACCGCATCGGCCCTTCGACTGGCTCAGGGACCGGATGAGGCCCTTCGACAGGCTCAGGGACCGGATTAGAAACTACTCCAATTAATATCTTCAGCGTGGCACCACTTTTCCTGTGCCCGCATCACCTGTTCAATCACATCCCGCACACAACCCTCACCGCCGTTCAGGTGAGAAATATAGACAGAGATCTCCTTGATTTCAGGAGCGGCATCGTTCGGACAAACCGGCATGCCCACCTGCTTCATCGCATTGTAATCGGGAATATCGTCACCCATGTAAAGCACTTCGTCTGCCGAAAGGTTATGTTTTTTGATGAAATCCATCAGACAAGGGACTTTGTCGAGCGTTCCCATGTAAATATCCTTGATTCCCAGCCGGTCCAGACGCCCTTTCGTATCCCGCGTCTTGCCCCCGGTGATGATACAGATCGGATAACCCGAGCGGATGGCGGACATGATGGCGTATCCATCCTTCATGTTGGAGGTGCGTATCGGATCGCCTTCCGGAGAAAGACTTAGGACGTTGTGTGAGATTACGCCGTCAACGTCGAAGACAAACGCCTTGATTTTACTCAGTTCTTCTTTGAAAAATGCCATAATTAGGGATGAAGGTATTTAATGTTTTTACTTATAAGGGAATAAAGATTCTGCCATTCCGGGTGGTCAGAAAGCATTTTAAGATGTTGATTCATAACTGTTTTGTCGTCGCGAACAGCCGGGCCCGTCTGGACAGATTGAGGCGAATGCTGCAGGACTTTGGCCGCCGTCTCCTGAATGATCGGCTTCAACAGATCAAAATCAAGTTGCTGTTCCAGCATTAATTGTTCGCCAATGGAATAAAAATGATTCACAAAATTGCAGACAAAGACGGCCGCCAAATGAAGTTGCCTTCGTTGGTCAGAGTCGATCCGGACCACCGTATCAGATAGCAGGGAGGCCAGCTGATTCAGTTTCTCCAGATTGAATGAATGGTTTGCCTCAATACAGACCGGCACATGGGAAAAATCAACTTCCCTGTCGCGGGATAAGGTCTGCAAAGGATAGAAAACGCCGTAATTATCTGAATATGGGGCAAGTACATCCATCTCGATGCTTCCTGCGGTATGCACAATAAGCCGATTCCCTACCGGGATATTGGAGGCGATTTCCGCGATAGCCTCATCGGAAACTGCCAGAATTAAAAGTTCTGCAGAAGTATCGATTTCCTTCAACGAAGTAGAAAATGAACACCCCAATTTTTCGGCCAGAATGGAGGCGCCGGAGCAGGTTCGGCCATAAACCTGAACAATATCAGCGTTTTTTGCCCGAAGAGCTATCCCTAATCGGGTAGCCAGGTTCCCGGTACCGAATAAAACGATTCGCATTCAATGAATTTTTTGCAAAAATAGGGTAATTATCATTAAATCGTTATGTTATAAATTTTAACTTTGAAGGTAATTTTTAGACAGGAAGAATTCTCAAACCAAATATTTATATTTTATGACGAAATATGTTTATACATTCGGCAACGGCCAGGCAGAAGGTCGTGCAGAGATGAAAAATTTGCTGGGTGGCAAGGGCGCTAACCTGGCGGAGATGAATCTGATCGGTGTGCCCGTTCCTCCCGGATTCACCATTACAACTGATGTTTGTACAGAGTTTACCGAAAAAGGGAGAAAAGCAGCCTTTGCTTTGATTGAAAAAGATGTGAAGGCGGCGGTCGCGCACATCGAAAATATCACCGGAACAAAATTTGGTTCCAAAGAAAATCCCTGTCTGGTTTCCGTTCGTTCAGGTGCAAGGGCGTCCATGCCGGGTATGATGGATACGATCCTGAATCTTGGTCTTAATGATGTTGCTGTGGAAGGGATTGCCTTAAAATCAGGAAATCCTCGTTTTGCGTGGGATTCTTACCGCCGTTTCGTTCAAATGTATGGTGATGTTGTATTAGGCATGAAACCGCACAGCAAGACCGACATCGATCCTTTCGAGGAGATCATCGAGCACATGAAAGAGGAAGTTGGTATCAAAGAAGATACTGAATTCACTGTAGCCAACCTGAAAACACTGGTTCATCGCTTTAAGGCTGCCGTTTTGAAGGTCACCGGCAAAAATTTTCCGGTGGATCCATGGGAGCAACTCTGGGGTGCCATGGCAGCAGTATTCGAAAGCTGGATGAACGACCGTGCTATCTATTACAGAAAATTGAACAATATTCCTGTCGAATGGGGTACCGCCGTCAACGTACAGGCGATGGTATTTGGCAACATGGGCGCTAATTCTGCTACCGGAGTTGGTTTTACCCGTGATGCTTCAACAGGCGAAAATATGTTTATCGGCGAATACCTGATCAACGCTCAAGGTGAAGACGTGGTGGCCGGTATCCGTACCCCGCAGCAGATCACCAAAATTGGATCACTCCGCTGGGCCGAACTGCAAAATGTTTCTGAAGAAGAGCGTGCTTCAAAATTTCCTTCACTCGAGGAGACCATGCCCGAAGCCTATCAACAGTTGGCTGAGATTCAAGCGAAACTCGAAGGTCACTACGAAGATATGCAGGACATCGAATTTACGATCCAGGATGGTAAGCTCTGGTTGTTGCAAACCCGTAATGGCAAGCGCACAGGTGCAGCTATGCTGAAGATCGCCGTTGACCTTCTGAGCGAAGGAAAGATCGACGACAAGACAGCCATGCTGAGGGTTGAGCCCAACAAACTCGATGAGTTACTTCATCCTGTTTTCGATGTAGATGCACTCAAGACAGCAAAACTGATCGGCAAAGGACTTCCGGCTTCTCCGGGAGCCGCTACCGGCCAGATCGTTTTCTTCGCCGATGAAGCAAAGAATTATGACACCTCTATCCTGGTAAGGATTGAAACCTCTCCCGAAGACCTTGAGGGTATGAATATTGCCAGAGGTATCCTGACTGCCCGCGGAGGAATGACTTCCCACGCTGCTGTTGTGGCCCGCGGAATGGGGAAATGCTGCGTTTCAGGCGCCGGCGCACTGAGAATCAACTACAAAACAAGGACCATGGAAGCCAGCGGCATTGTTTACAAGGAAGGCGACTGGATTTCACTCAACGGTTCAACCGGTGAAGTTTTTGACGGAAAAGTCAAGACTCAGGAGGCTACCATCAGCGACGATTTCGCCAAAATCATGGAGGTCGCCGACAAATATACCCGCATGTCTGTCCGCACCAACGCCGACACTCCTCACGACGCCAGAATTGCCCGTCAGTTTGGCGCGAAAGGTATCGGGCTATGCCGTACGGAACACATGTTCTTCGAAGGCGCCCGTATCAAGGCCATGCGCGAGATGATCCTTTCTTCTACCGTGGAAGGCCGTAAAGAGGCGCTGGCTAAATTACTTCCCTACCAGCGTGAGGACTTCGAAGGTATCTTCGAAGCAATGGCCGGCTATGGTGTAACGGTCCGTCTGCTCGATCCGCCATTGCACGAATTCGTTCCGCACGAACTGGCCATGCAGAAAGAACTGGCCGACGAGATGGGACTTACCATCGATCAGATTAAACAAAAAGTGGCCGACCTCGAAGAGTTTAACCCAATGTTGGGTCACCGCGGTTGTCGTTTGGGAATCACGTACCCTGAAATCACCGAGATGCAGGCCCGTGCTATTATCGAGGCTGCTTTGAACCTGAAAGCAAAGGGTATCGATGCTCGTCCGGAAATCATGGTGCCGCTGGTAGGAACAGTTGCCGAATTGAAAAACCAGACCGATGTTATCAATTCCACTATTCAGAAAGTTTTTGCAGAACGCAATGCGAAGATTGATTACCTGGTAGGAACGATGATTGAAGTTCCGAGAGCTGCTCTGACAGCAGATCTCATCGCCAAAGAGGCAGACTTCTTCTCCTTCGGTACCAATGACCTCACCCAGATGACCATGGGATTCTCCCGCGATGATGCAGGCAAGTTCCTTCCGGATTACATCGACAGAGGCATCCTGAAAAACGATCCTTTCCAGATCCTGGATCAGCAGGGAGTCGGAATGCTTGTTGAAATGGCTGTAACCAAAGGCCGTTCAACCAAACCAGGACTGAAAATCGGTATTTGCGGAGAACATGGCGGAGAGCCAAGCTCAGTAGAATTCTGCAACAAAGTTGGATTAGACTATGTAAGCTGTTCTCCTTTCCGCGTACCGATCGCTCGTTTGGCTGCTGCGCAGGCAAATGTTAAATAAACATCAGTCAATTAAATTGTAATAATTACAAAAAATGGAGTCTTCCTGGACTCCATTTTTTTTTACGATTGGTTTTTTCGTACTTTTGACGACTTAAGATTTAAGCATTGAGTATGGACAAAATAAATGCGTTGTTAGCTGAATTAAAGAAATCAATATTTACTATTAATACTGCCGGTTTTGGAATGCTGTTGTTAGCCATGATCCTCGGTTTTGCCACCTTCGTGGAAAGCTCGAATGGGGCAGAGGCGGCAAAGGCATTGGTCTATGGATCAACCTGGTTCGAGCTGTTAATGGTCTTTCTGGCAGTGTCCATGACCGTCATCTATTTCCGTCGTAGACTATATCTAAAGGAGAAAATGACGGTTGGATTGTTCCACCTGGCCTTTATTTTGATGATAGTTGGTGCGGGAGTGACGAGATATATCGGTTCAGAGGGTGTCATTCACATCAGGGAAGGAGAGTCTTCTTCAGAATTAATCTCTACGGATCAGTTTTTTCATATGCTGCTTTCCAAAGGAAATCAGAACCTGGAGGCAGAACAGAAGGTGATGCTTACTCCGTTTTCACAAAAGGAAGTGAACGCTACTTTTGAGTTGGACGGGAAAAAAATCAGGGTCAGATCTGTTGAATTTTTGCGAAATGTGCAGTCAGCAGGTGCAATGGCCGGGCAGGGTACCGGCGCGAAGGTCAGCATTTCTGATGGTTCGAAAGAGGAGTTCGCGTCAGTTTTGATCAGCGATGACGGCAGGGCTGCCTCAGTGAAGGGTCAACTTGACGGTGCCGATTATGAAATGTGGATTGGTCCGAAGGTCGAAACCCTTCCTTTTTCCATCCATCTGAAAGACTTTCAATTAATCCGTTATCCCGGATCCATGAGTCCTTCATCCTATAGAAGTGAAGTGACACTCGAAGACAAGGAGCAGGGCATCAACAGTGATTTTTCCATTTACATGAACAATGTATTGAAGCACAGGGGCTACAGATTCTATCAGTCCTCCTATGATAAAGATGAAAAGGGAACCATCCTTTCCGTTAATAAAGATCTTCCAGGAACGACACTTACCTATATCGGTTACCTGCTTTTATTTGGAGCTATCCTCCTCTCGATCTTCAATAAGAAAAGCCATTTCTACCGTTTGATGCAGAGGGCAGCGAAACCTGTCTCGGCCCTGGTCGTTTTGGGATTGCTTTTTTTCGCGAGTCAAGCCAAAGGGGCGGAAGCTTCCAAACACGCTGCTGAAGAATTTTCAAAGGTATGGGTTCAGGGGCATGACGGAAGAATAAAACCTATCAGCACCCTGGCTTACGAAGTCATTATGAAGATTTCCCGGCAGGAAAGTCTGAACGGACTTTCCCCCGAAAGGGCTGTTCTCAGCATGATGACCTATCCTGAAGATTGGCAGCGAGTTCCCATGATCGCGATCAATGAATCAAAGATTGAACAGCTTTTGGGCGTATCCGGCAAGGCGTCCTTTGCAGATTTTTTCGATGTTAAGGGAAATTACAAGATGCAGAAAGAGGTAAGCGATGCGTATGCTAAACAGCCTTCTCAGCGTGGTACTTTCGAAAACGCCGTCATCAAGGTCGACGAACGCCTCAATGTTTCTTACATGGTATATAAAGGTGAGCTGCTCCGGCTGTTTCCTTCCTCTGATAAGAATAATACAACCTGGGAAGATCTGACAACAGCCCCTTCTTCTACTTCAGGTGCGATGATGATGAAGGTTTTTTCTGATTACCTGAATGCCGTGCAATCCAATGATGAAGTTCGACAGAAGACGGATCTGGGACTGATTAGTCAGTTTCAGAACAAGCTCGGTTCGGAGCTGATTCCCGGCGCAGCCAAACAAAAACTCGAAATTCTCTACAACAGGGTGAATATTTTTAAGGATTTGTCTTTCCTGTACCTGTTAGCCGGTTTGGTTTTGATGATCTTCTATTTCAGGGCATTGCTGACGACGGGATCGATGAGTCCTCAGCTAGTGCGTTACACCTTATGGATCTTCCTTGCAGGGTTCATTTTACATACCCTCGGACTGGCAACCAGGGGCTACATTGCAGGCCACATGCCCTGGAGCGATGGTTATGAATCCATGATTTATATTGCCTGGGCAGGTATGCTTGCCGGGTTGATTTTTGCACGCCGTAACCCGATGGTAATGGGAGCCGCCGCCTTGCTTTCCGGACTTACCCTGTTTGTGGCCCAAATGAGTTGGTTGAATCCGGAGATCACCAACCTTGTGCCGGTTCTGAAATCTTACTGGCTTGCTTTACACGTAGCCGTGATTACCGCGAGTTATGGATTTCTGGGAGTCAGCGCCATCATCGGACTGATGAATCTCCTGCTCGCAAGCATGGTAAAACCCGGCAATAAAGAGCGGGTGCAGCGGAATATTCAGCACATGACGTGGATCAACGAGGCTTCGATGATTCTGGGCCTATACCTCCTCACGATCGGAACCTTTTTAGGAGCCATCTGGGCCAACGAATCCTGGGGTCGCTACTGGGGATGGGATCCAAAGGAAACCTGGTCGCTGGTGACCATCCTGGTTTATGCCTTCATCACCCACATGCGCCTGATGCCGGGATATCGTGGCTGGTTTGCAGTTAATCTTGGTTCCGTAGCCGGACTGCTCTCCGTCCTGATGACTTATCTGGGCGTAAATTATTATCTTTCCGGCCTGCACTCTTATGGCAGCGGAAGTGCTTCCTCATTCCCGGTAGCATTGGTGGTTGTCCTGATAGTAGTTGGCGTCATTGCTTACAGGGCATGGAACAGTCAGTCAAAATCGGATCTTAAAAATCAATAAATAAATTAATAGTAAAGCAAATACCTTTTTATGAAATCGATAATCTATTTAGTCGTTGTGTTGGCATTGTTAGCTGGATGTAACAATGCAAAAGTGAAAAAAACCGAAAATAAACCTGCTACTGCGACTCCCGGCGCACCCGAAATGCACGCCGTCGTCGCCAAAGATGTCATTCAAACCAGTGGATACACTTATTTGTTGTTAAAGGAGGGGGATAAGGAAAATTGGGCAGCAGTCTCCCGTTTTGAGGCAGAAAAAGGAAAGACCTACTACTACAATCAGAGTATGGAGATGTCTAATTTCAAAAGCAAGGAGCTGAACCGCACCTTTGAAAGCATCCTTTTTATCCAGGATTTCAGTGATCAGCCCATCAAACCAAAACCACTGCCGGCGCTAACAACCAAGGGCAGACAGAATATGGAACAAGTTGGTGGAATCAAAGTTGAGCCCATCAGCGGAGGACAGAAATTGTCTGATATTTTTGCCAATCCCTCCAACTACAATGGCAAGAAAGTAAAAGTATCCGGACAGGTGATCAAATTCAGTCCTGAGATCATGCAGAAAAACTGGGTTCACCTCCAGGATGGCACCGAAGCCAACGGCTCTTTCGATCTCACTGTCACAACCCTGGATACTGTGGTTGCCGGTTCAACTGTCAGTTTCGAAGGGGTAGTTACTTTAAACAAAGACTTCGGCTACGGCTACAAATACGATGTAATTCTCGAAGAAGCCAAAGTCCTTAAATAACATTGATAGCATCCCGGTCCCTGTGTTTCCGGTCCCTGAGCCTGTCGAAGGGTCAAAGGATTACTGAAAAGTCTGTTGGTGCAGATTTGCAATCTGCACCTTTTTACAATGGATTTATAATACGATACGGTCTAAGGTTTCGAGTAAGCAAGCCCAGGATTGACTATAATTTGCCCAACAGATGATTTTTTTGATCATTGATGTTTGAATTAATTGGAAAACTTCTTTTAGGACTGGGTCTGATGTTCACCGGTGTGCAGATGCTCTCTTTGGGTGTCAAACAATTGGGAAGCAGAAGATTCCGGAAGGTGGCGACACAGTTTGTCTCTTCACGTCCCAGGGCTTTGGTTTTCGGCCTGGGTTCCGGGATGATCATGCAGAGCACTTCTGCTGCACTTATGATTCTTGCCAGTCTTATTACTGCCGGTCTTTTTAATGTATCCCAGGCTATTGCGGTGCTTACGACCTTCAGTGTGGGGAATACCCTCATTCTTTTTATTGTTTCATTGCCCATCAAGGAAGTGGTAACTTTCATTCTGGGAATCTGTGGCATTGGAATGTACTTTTCAAAGAATGAAAAGTTGCGCAATGTCTTTCTGATAGGGATGGGCCTTGGACTGATTTTCTTTGGCGTACAGATCATGGTCGACGGAGTGAAACCGCTTCAGAATGAAGCATGGTTTGCCGATTTCATGGCTTTCTCAAGCCAATATTCACTTCTTTCGATTGTATCCGGAGTCGTGCTTGGATTCATCGCGCAGTCTTCTACCGCCGTGGCGTTGGTAGCGATTGGTCTTGCCAAGGCAGACGTTCTGACACCCTCCCAGACTTTTCTCATTATGTATGGGGCTGCCATTGGATCGACTATGTTTAAAGTTATGCTGGGTAAAGCATTCCAGGGTTCGTCAAGGCAGCTTGTCCGATTCGTGAACCTGTTCAATGTTTTTGGGGCAGGGTTGTTTATTTTGCTCTATTATGTCGAAGTCTGGTTTGAGGTGCCTTTGTTAATGGCTATGGTGCAACATATTACCCACGACTTATATCAACAGGCTACGTTAATGTTTCTTTTGTTTAACCTCACTTCTGCTATCTTCTTTATCATCATCAACAAACCACTTACCACCTGGCTGGCCAGGACTATACCAGCTTCTGAAGCAGAAATACTGTCGGTTCCGAAATACCTCTCTGACTTCAAACCGGAAGATCCGGATACGGGACTTGAACTGATCAACCTGGAACAAATGAGGGAGTTGGAGCAGATCGTTGCCATGTTTTCTGCTGTTCGGGTTGATTACGAGGGTCCTGATATTGATATCCGGCACAGATCCTTTGTCACCCTTGCTCAGGAAGTGAGGGAGTCCACTGCAAACGTTGCATCAATGACAATGTCCGCACTCACAGCAAAAGATCATGCCTATTATCATTCCCGCCAGGCTTTGCTGGAACATTTGGCGGAAAGTACAATCCAGGTAGTGAAGGCTATAGACGCAGCTCGTAATTGTCAGGCAATTAAGCAATTATCGAATTCGTGCCTAGAGTCCATTGACTTTCTGCTAATTTTTGCTGTTGAGACTCTGCAATCTCCTTCCGGTGAAAACTATGCGCTCTTTAGAACCCTTAGCTCAAACAATGGACCGTCGATAGAGAAACTGCGGAAGACTTACATTGATAATGATGCACTTACATCTGCGAAGGACAAAGGAATCCTGATGGAACTGACCATTGCTACAGAGAGGATAATATGGCTTCTTAATCGGATGATGAACCTGGTGCCCAGTTAATTCTTATAAGGCACACAACTTGTTCTACTTCGCCGACGTGGCAAAAATTGAGATTACCGAACCACAATCGGATTTCATGCAAATTCTAATGAAATATCAGCTCGAAGGCAGATACCCCGAATATTACCCCAAAGCGCCATCGCCTGATAGAATAAATGAGCATCTTTACCAAACTAAAAATCTTTTACAATGCTTCAGCAAGATGCTATAAATATTGTTCGCCAAAGTATAGAAAGGATTATCGCATCGAACCTGTTGCAATAGGTCGGAAGCGTTTTCAGACCGATGATAATTCCATTATTTTAGAGGTTGTTAAACCATATCTTCTCCTGTTTTCGGAACAGCTGTTTTTAAGGTTTTATGAAAAGGTGTAAAGCGTGCAATTACCATAATGACAATAGACACGACCAGCAGATAGCCAATAATTTGCTTGATACTCACCATTAATGCCTGTATTTGTACGCTGTTATACAAAGCTTGTGTAGCTAACTGTTGAGCTTCGGTCAATGAATGACCCAGACTTAAAGCACTATTTAAACTCTTCGTATAAAGGGAGGTTGCTAGCGGATTTTGTATATTCAATCCTTCCCCCAAAATCATCTGATTTTGTATCTGAAACCGATAGAGCAGGTTGCTGAATAAACTGCTGCCTAGCACCGGAGCTAACACGCTTCGTATGGCTATCATGAAAAAAGCATTGAAAAGCACTAATTTTGGATTTAAATCTTCCGCCGAATATACACCAAATGCTATAAGAATAATCATCATTCCCATTCCTCTCAGGATAGAGGGCAGATAAAGGAATTCGTACGTACCATTGGGTGTCAGTCCGAAATAAATTAAGAGAAAGAAAGCTGTAAAACAGGCCATTCCCCAGAATATAAGTACTCTGAATTTCCAAATTTGTGCATTAAACCACCAGTAACATACAGCTGCCGAGATAATGAACCCCGGAATCATCCAAAAATTCAACTCATTAGTATGCACGCTATCAATTCGTAATACAATGGTTAAATATTGTGATATTAAAGAGCTGGAAGCACTAAAAACCATAGCCAGACCCATAAAAAAATAGGCAATAAGATTTTTATGATGTGTTAATACTCTTACATCCAAATAAGGGGTTGTACTTTTCAGCTGTCTTTGCACAAAAAACCATAAGATAAAAGGAAGAACTAACGTACCGATCAATATCCCGGAACTATCGAACCAATCTTTTGTCTTTCCATAAGTGCACACATATATCGCAATTAACAGGAAAGAAGTGATAGATGCCACACTAATCCAATCAACATCGTGAAAAGGAATATGTATAGGCATTCTTCCGAAACGAAAACAAATTAATACTAAGATAATGGCGATTACTAACATACCAATAATCAGATAATACATGTATTGCCAATTATAATGGTAAGCAAGAGCTGCTGTGATGGTCATGGAAATTTGCCCGATTCCAAAAACAATAGGATAAAAATAAGCGTAAAATTCAGATCGTCGGTCTCGTTTTGAGAAAAAAGGCTTTAGAATAACAATCATTTCTATCATCACAAAAGCCCGGAGAAAACCCATTAAAAAGCTACATACAGTTAATATTTCAATATGTGTTGTGCGAGCACAAATAAAGGCTAAAAAAGTTTGCAGTATTAAATCACTCAACACAATAGTTTTGGTCGTTGCAATTGCCCTTATTTTAGCCGTGATGGGGTAAGCCACAGCCATTCCTGCCGATGCGGCATAATAGGCCATGAAAATATCTTCTGTAAGTACACCCAATGCACCGGAGACATCCATGCTGGCTCCTGAATAGGTTCCATTAAGCATCATCACCGGAATCAAGATGGCAAATGTAATGACAACCCCCATCCAGTGAGGTACCCAACTCCGTAGGGGAATATTATGCTTTTTATTCTTTTTTTTGATAATGGTTAATTGTTAATTCCGAACTTCGTTTTCATTAATAATTTATCATTAACCATTAATAATTATTTTCTGATTTTAGCTTCAGTCTCCACCATCATTCCCGCCCGAAGCAATACTTTGTCTTGTGGAAGAATATCTGCAAATTCGATTCGCACCGGTATTCGTTGCTGTACTTTCACGAAGTTTCCTGCACTATTGTCATTAGGCAAGAGCGAATACTTTGAGCCTGTCGCCTCGCTGATGGCAGTAACTTTACCGTGGAATATCTTTCCTTCAAGTGCATCCACTTTAATCTGTACATCCTGTCCAACATAGATATGTGCTATTTGTGTTTCCTTATAATTTGCCGTAATCCATTTTTCATTGTTCCGGATAATGTTTGAAATCATTTGTCCGGCCTGTATCAGTTGTCCTGTTTCAAGTGACCTGCGTCCCATAAACCCGTCATAAGGAGCAGTCACCACCGTATATGATAAGTTCAGTTTTGCCATTTCCACATCCGCTTTTTTTCGTAGAATGAGTGCAGTTGCACTTCCAGTTTTCTCTTTAGCTTCTGAAGATTGGGACTCAACCGATATTTTTTGGTTTCTTAATGCTTCGTAACGTGCCCGCATAGCATCCAACTCACTTTTTACCTGTTCATATTGTTGTCCGGTCACAGATTCTTCTTTTAAAAGAGCCGCATACCGCTTTTCATCCTGTTCCAGTTTCCATAATCTGGCCTTTGCTTCGGCGATGTTCTCACTCGAAACATTTACATTACTTTTGGTCGTATTTACACTTGAACGAAGTGAAGCCGATGAGGCATTTGCATCCATCAAAGCAGCCTGAGCATCCATCAATTTGATGTTGAATTCCCTGTCGTCAAGCACCAGTAAGGTATCACCGGCTTTTACCTGCTGATGTTCAGTAAACCGAACCTCTTTAATATAGCCTGCTACCCGCACACTCACCGGAGTGATATATTGATCTACCACGGCATCATTTGTTATTTCGTAAATTGTATACCTCCAGAAATAATGTGCAGCCCATCCAATAACAACTATTGCTAAGACTATCCCAATTGTGTTCAACGTAATATTACGAATCTTGAGTTGCTTTAATCTTTTCATCTTATTATGTAGCAATCTTCCTCTTTTTAACTTACTCCCTTGTTCCATGTATATAATGATAGATTATTTAAAATTAAATCTCTCCCGGATATCTTTGAAAGTCTCTGCCTGTTAGCAAATTGATGGTCTATAAATTGCCACTCATATGTAACAGTTGATAATAGGTATATACTACGTTGGCTTTAGCAGTAGTAAGTTGCATTTCTGCATCTAATTTTACTCCGATGGCATCCAATAAATCGGTCAGGATTGCCATGCTATTTTTGTATTTGTTATAAACTATCCGATAATTCTCATTAGCCTGTTTTACCGACAAGGTTAATACATCTATCTTATCCAACGCTTCCTGATGTTTAATAAAAACACTTTTGATGTTTGTTCGGATGTTTTGTTCCTGTTGCTCTTTTTGAACTTTTTGAAAATCAATGGATTGTTTTGAAATACTGATTTTAGCTGGATTCTTGTATAAGCTCGATAATTTGTACGACAATTTTAAGCTAACACTCCAACCATTCAAAAACATATCTTCCACTGGCGAAATGTTGATGATAGGCCTTTCCAATGAATTGCCTGACTGCAAAAAAAGTGACGGAAGATAGTCTGCACGCGTAATTTCCTCCTTCTTTTTTGCCAGTTTTATTTCGCTGTTTGCCACTTGTAATTCGGGTAATTGCTGATAGGCTTGTTCTATATATGTTTCAACCGAAGCCATGGGTAATTTTTGTTCCAACAGTTGTTGATCGGGTGTTAGTATCCAATCTTCATTCAGTCCCAACGCAACATCAAGTTGTTGAGAATTAATGAGGATATTATCTTCCACTTCGCGAAGCATCAGGTGCAGGTTATTAAGCAATAATTCACTCCGAATTAAATCATTTCCTGTAATCATTCCCTGCTTTTTCATTTCCTGAATATCGTGTAATCGTTGCTTTGCATCTTCAATGTTCCGGTTCATCACATCTTTTTGTTTGTACAAACGGAACAGTTCAAGATACTTACTCATTAATACGAGCTTTAACTCAGACTTGTCTTTGTTAGAGGTCAATTGTGCAAGCTCTTTCTGCAAAGCAGCTTTTTCTATATTTCGCTTGATTTTTCCACCCGTATAGATAGGTTCAGACAATCCGACAATGTAATTCTGACTCCAATTGGGCATATAAGGATACACCGGCTTGGTCAATCCATCCGTAAATACAGTTACTTTTCCTATATAACCATCTGCAAGATCCACAGAAATATCAGGTAGCATTACGGTTTTTGCGACATTGATCTCTTGAGTAGCAATTGTCTCATTAATTTTATCTGATTTAAGCTTTAAACTATTTTCAACACCTTGTTTGAACAAATCGTCCACGCTTAGGAAATGGGCATCTTGCGCCCGTAATAAGGTTATGTTCAGAACGAATAATCCCAAAAATATCCATCTATTTGATTTCTTTAAATTCATAATTCACTTTTTGTAAAAACGATATCATTTCTTCCAGTGATTTTGTCTCCAAATTTTCAGATGAGGAAGTATATATCTCGAGAAGTAATGGTTGTAACTTTTCACGTAATTCATATCCTTTCGTTGTTAGCAAAATTTTCTTATTCCGACGGTCATGAGCATATTCTTGTCTCACTACAAGTTCTCTCTTCTCTAAATTATTGATTAAATAAGTCAAACTTGCTTTGTCTTTGAAGGTTTTATTTGCTAACTCTTGTTGATTTACGTCTTCATTATTCCATAAGCAGCTCATTATCTGTAGCATTTCATAGGTTATCCCCATTTTATTGTTTTTCAAGCTTCGTTGAATTGCTTGCTTGAAAGAGGCTCTTGTCTGCAATATAGTTTGCATAAACTCTCGCATTATTTCTGCTTTCATTATTAAATATATAATTGATTATGAAATGATTGAATACCAAATGGAGATTCAATATACTTGCGTTTTTTTTTGATTAGTTTGTTGAAATTTAACTCTTTGTCTTTGATTTTTATCAATGATTAGATTTTTAGCGCAGTATTTTCCCAAGTGGAGTAGATTATAGAAGTGTATTTATAGTATTGTAAAAACGCTGCAAAGGTATGAAAAAATATCGATATTAGTTAAGTACTTAACTCATTTTGCAGCAGAATAGCACTAAAAGGTTTGTTTATATTTCGGGCAGGTAAAATGATTGAAAGTGTCCGTTTATTATGTCTGCTGGCAGCAGGATGGCTATCTAATAATTCTAAAGGTTATAATACTTGTCCCTCAAAGTCTGTTTGAAGAAAACGATTGAACGCGGTGTCGTCTAAAAGTAATATTGTATTAAATTTGTCATAAATGTGAAAACTACCAAAATGACTCAATACAAAGTTTACGGGTACCGCTGGGTGATGCTGGCGTTATTCATGGTAATGGTGGCGGCTAACCAGGTCTTGTGGATAACTTTCGCTCCTATAACAGTCGATGCGGCCTCCTTTTTTAAGGTTTCCGATCTGATGATCGGGATTCTTTCCATGTCATTCATGATCGTCTACATGGTCGTATCCATCCCTGCCTCCTGGATCATAGACACTTACGGTATAAAGATTGGCGCCGGAATCGGGGCTTTACTCACCGGGACTTTTGGCTTGATGCGTGGCTGGGCCGGAGCCGATTTTAACATGGTCCTGATGGCGCAAATCGGAATAGCCATCGGCCAGCCTTTCCTGCTAAACTCCATCACCAAACTTTCAGCCCTCTGGTTTCCCATGGAAGAACGTGCTACTGCTGCCGGATTAGGCACCTTGGCCATGTACATCGGGATATTGGCCGGCATGGTGGTTACTCCCGTGCTGTTTACTTCGAATGGTCTGGTCGGGATGATGAATGTTTACGGTATCGGCGCAGCAGTTATTGCTTTGATATTCCTGATATTTTCGAGGAATGCCCCACCGACGCCACCTTGCGAAGCACATGGAGAGGAGCGGGCTCTGGCATTGGATGGCTTTAAACTGATGTTCAAATCCCAGGATTTCTGGTTGCTGATGTTCATCTTCTTCATCGGGTTAGGTGTCTTCAACTGCGTGACCACCTGGATCGAAAATATCATGATGCCCCGCGGTTTTACTGCTGTCCAGGCGGGAAATACTGGCGGCGCCATGATAGCAGGTGGCATCGTAGGCGCCCTGATAATGCCTTTACTGTCAGATTATTACCGTCGCAGGACGCCATTTATCATGATCGCGCTGGCTGGGGCAACCATCGGACTGATAGGAATTACTTTTGCCACAAGCTATTTTATGTTGCTTACTTTCGGTGCCATGCTGGGATTTTTCCTGCTCAGCTCCGGACCAATCGGTTTCCAGTACGGTGCGGAAATAACCTTCCCGGCATCGGAGGGCGCTTCCAATGGCTGGCTCCTGCTGATGGGCCAGGTTTCCGGTATCGCCTTTATCTTCGGAATGGACGCCTTCAAATCAGAATCAACAGGTTCAATGACTTACCCGCTGATGGTTCTCATCGGCCTGATGATTTTTAGCTTTCTCCTCTCTGCCAGGCTGAAAGAGTCCAAAATTCTGACTGCTTCCGCGACTGTTATCGATCCGGAATTGATTGTGGAAACAGTACAAAATAATTCTCCTGTTAACAAATAGCTATGCAACAGAACATGCTGCACTCATGCCCGGCGTTCAAACTCATTACCATGATGGTGTTGGTGTCATTATTCGCATCGGACGCGACAGCGCAGAGTGTTCCTGATTCTACTGTGCACCAGCGGATTAACTTCCTGCAAAAAAGTATCAACCACGACCAGAAAGCAACCAATCAATGGTGGTATGGCTGGATGGCCGGATATGGCGCGTTGACCGCCGGTCAGGCTGCGGTCTGGTATTCGAGTGACGACACAGGTCTCAGACAGGATATGGCTACCGGCGCCGCGACCACTTTTTTGGGCATGATCGGCCAGTTTGTTTCTGCCTATCAGCCACAACACTTCGCCGAGAAATTCAGTCAACTGCCCGAAGGAAGTCTGGCCGAACGTGAAATCAAACTGTCGCAGATGGAAAAATTCCTGACCGATCGTTCACTTATGGAGGTTGAAGCCCGGAAATGGAAGGCTCATCTGCCTTCCCTGGGAGTCAACCTCGCCAGCGGATTGGTTACCTGGGTCGGATTTCACCGTACCGTCTGGGATGGCGTCGCTAATTTTGCCCTCAATTGTGTCATCTCAGAATCACAGATCCGGACACAGCCGTTGAGGGCTAAAAAAGAGCTAAAACGTTACCACGAAAGATTCGGTGGCACCGAAGCAGCCGGAATTTACCGGCGTGAAATCAATTACAATTTCATCGTCTCCGCTGGCCAAGCTGGGATCAGAATTGTATTTTAAAACAAGTAAGTTGTGTTAAGCTTTTAACTTCCAACGTCCAGCATCCCCTGTACAAACCGCTATCCCTCGTTTGAAACGAGGGATGACAGCATGACGTTCTTCCAACAGGCTCTTCATACAACAGTAGTTCAATTCGAAGTTTTCTTGCTTGGAGTCGCCTTAGTTTCCCTGTTCATCTCGAAAATGTCGGTACTGATGGAAGTGTCTCCTATCAGATGCCGGCTGAAATAATCCGCCCTCATCCAGAATGAATATTCTGTAAATTCTCCGTAAGCATGTCGTTGTCCTGGCATGAGGAAAAAGTCGAAACGCTTATTGGCCTTGATCAGCGCATTCGCCATCCTTATCGTATTTCCAGCGTGAACATTGTTGTCGATATCGCCTGTCATCAGCAGCAATTTGCCTTTCAGGTTCTTTGCCAGCTGGGAGTTCTTTTCAATGTCGTAAACAAATTGAGTCTCTCCGCTAT